>CAMGDO010000106.1 GCA_946042585.1 uncultured Clostridia bacterium | reverse complement strand
GCATCAACCATTCTTGTGATTTCACGCAAATGCGCACTGCCACACGTCTACGCCGCTATCCTGATAGACATCTCTGAGCCGCGCGCGGAGCATGTCGGCGGTCACGCCCTTCCTGAGCACCACCTGAAGGAAGCCGCCGCCGCCCGCGCCGCAGATCATCTGTCCGTCGATGAGGTCGGAGACGGTGTTCAAAATCAGATCGATGCAGGTGCTCGTGCTGCCCGCGTCCAGCCGCTTGGACAGCTCCCAGTGCTCGGTCAGCAGGCGCGCAAAGCCGTCCACGTTGCCCTTCTCCAGCTCGAAGCGCATCAGCACCGCCATGCGCTGGATTTCGTAGAGCACCTCCACCGCATCGGGATTTCCGCTGATGTAGCGCCCGATCACGTCGCGCAGGAGATTTCTAGCAAGTCTGCGCTGCCCGGTGTAGATCAGACAGAAGCGCTCGCTCAGCTCCTTCATGGTGGCTTCGCTGATGGAACAGGGCGTGCACTCGATTCTCTGCTGAATCGCCGGTGCGCTGGTCACCATCTTGATGCCCGGAGCCAGACCGCCCACCTGATCCTGCCAGCCGCCGCCGGTGGACATGATCTGCTCCATGCACAGCACGCGGTTGTACAGCTCGTCGTCGCTGAGCTGCCGCCCCATCATCTCATAGAGCGCCTTCACGCACGCGCCCGCGAGGATGGAGGACGTGCCCAACCCCGAGCCGCGGGGGATGTTGATCACCTGCGTGGACAGGTACAGTCCGCCGCCCAGCTTCCTGGTGATCTCCGCCACGCTGACATTTTCCTTATAGGGAATTACCCCGCAGGCAATCAGCGCCGCCTTGTGCAGGGCAAAGGGGTCATAGGGATTGCTGGAATCCTGCAATTCCTTTATATCAGTAAAGGTTCTGCAAGCACCGCTGTCCGCGCTGGCAAGGGTAATTCCGCTTTCTGTCTTGCGCACCACCGCTTCAATGGGGCGCGCACCGTCCAGCAGCACCGCCGCGTTCAGCACCGTGCCGCCGTGCTCCAGACAGTAGGGCGGCGTGTCGCTCCAACCTCCACCCCAGTTTACCCGCACAGGCAGGCGCACGATGATCTCGTCTTGGGTCATCCGCATGCCATCGTCGTATTTCAGCCCCGCCACTGCGCCCGCCAGTATCGCATGGCGGATGGTGGCATAGCACTCGTTCATATACTTCTTATCTTTGGTCATCAGCGCCAGCGCGTAGTGGATGCGGATCTTGCGTCCGAACTGTTCCAGATCCTGATCGTCCAGCCGCTCCGCTTCCTCAATCAGCGTGCGCTCCACGCGCTCCGAGATCTCCCCGCCGAACACCTGCACCGCTTCATGCAGGTTCGCCTGACGATCGATGGCTTCCATCAGGGATTCCACCTTCACCTTGTCGTCCAGCTTGTCCTGCCAGGGGAGGATGGCCGTCACATCCGCCGCGTTGAAGCTCTGCTGCAGCGACATGCAGTCTGCGCCGCCCGGGAAGCCTTTCGCATAGGCCTCCAGCGTTGCGTCCACCGCCTCCTGGATGCTCTCCCGCACCGGGTAGACCGCCTCCGTCCAGAGTGCTTCGGGACGCTCCTGCCCGAACAGCCGCTTTTCTTTCGGATTGTCCTGCACGCCGTACATGCGCACAATGAAGCGTCCGTCCGCCAGCTTCAGGCCGTGCAAGACGGTATTTTCCGGGATGGTCTGTCCGTCCAGCGTCACGCCCGAAAGGATGCAGTTCTCGCCCACCACGCTGTCCCGGTTGACGTAGCTGTCCTCGATGTAGCAGCCCTTGCCCACCTGCGCCTTGGGGCTTATGTAGCTGTTACTGGATGCGTAGCCACGGCACTCGCTGTTCGTGTTGATGCGGCTGCTCCAGCCCAGATAGCGGAACTGCTCCATGCCGTCCGTCATCAGGTGCAGCAGCTCCCGCGTCGTGCCGAAGTGGATGAACGCCGCCGGGGACATGCGGATGAGCTTCATCTGATACGGATGCAGCACCCGCCACAGCTCTGTGCGGCAGGAATGCAGCTCCGGCGTGAAGGCACCCTCGGGCGTTCCCCTGTAATACTGCTCCAGCGTACTCTCCGACGCCAGCGGGTAGAGGAAGTCCGCGTAGAACGACAGCCGCGCGCGTTCGTTGACGAAGGTGGCGAATTTCTCCGGTGTGTCGATCAGGCCGTACAGCTTTTCCAGCACCTCGCCGTCGAGAATGGTCGCGCCGGTGTCGATGTCCACCTGACCGTGCGCGTCCACTGCGCCCATTGCACGCAGCTGCTCCACCGTCTTTTTATGGAGGAAGCCGCCCACGTTGCCCTGCTCGTCCTTGCGGTACACGCCGTGGTTCCTGCCGGTCTCCACGGCCTCCTTGATAGACAACACCGCCGCGCCCTTGCTGTAGAAGTCGATCTGCAGCGGATTGAACAGCAGCAGCACGTCGCCCGAGCACACCAGCATGCCCGCGTTCATCCGCGCCGCCACGCCGCACATGCCGATCATGAACTCATCGAAGAGCGTCGACCGCCTGCCATTGGGCAGGAGCCTCGGCACGGGCGAAAACAGCTTGCCGCAGGCGGAATACTGGGGAATGCGCTTGCTGTCGCCGCCGGAATGAATCACCAGTATCCGCTGGTCAGCAAAGCTCCCCGCCTGTTCATACACGTAGCGCAGCACGTTCAGCGTCGCACCGCCGCTGCCCACGCGCTTGCCCTCCGGGTCAGGCAGCACCGCATAGTGGGTCTTTTCCGGCAGCATGCCGTTTTTCAGACGATACTCAATCTGCGCCCGGTACGCCTCCGCCTGCGCCTCGTTCGAGGCAGTCAGAATGACGTAATCCCAGAGGGGAATATTCGGGGCCTTCAGGATATTTTCATATTGCTCCGTGCAGTCCAGGTAGGATTGCTGGAGGAAGAGGGTTTGGTGGGACATAATATCACTTCCTGTAATTTCGCTCTCTATAATGAAAGACAAAGGGGAGATTCTCATCTCGGTATGTACTACTGTTCAACCCAAACGAGAATCTGATCAATGACCTGAACAGCATGATCCACTTCACCTTTGGGAGGGTAACGCCTGCTTCATTCGTGATTTTCAATTTCTGTTTTCCATCCAGCCCTCTTTCGTAGGCCATTCTGAACAGGCGCCGGAATACAGCGTTTGATAAATTGATTCATTATTCTTCTTCCCTCACGCTTTTTAAGCAATCGGATTCTCTCGTTGTTTGCCAGACCGAATTCCTGCAGAATATCCATTTTCTCCTGAAGGAGCCGCTTTCTGTCGCTGCTTAAACCATCCACATCATAGACCGCAACTGCAAAGGGAAGGTGAGAAAAGCGCTTTTTGGCTAGATACATTTCCAAAAAGAATCTTTGATCCGCACAGATTTTGTAGCGTGTTGAAAAAGGATGTTCCTTTAGCAAGCTTGTCCTGACGAGGGCGCTCTGATGGCAAAAGGGCATTTCCAGCAAAGTATTTTTCATTTCGGCGGCTCTTGAATACAGGTACAACGCCCCATTTCTTTGGATGACATCGCCATATACAACGTCAGATGATGGAAGCACACCGCTCTTTTCAATTTCTGCCAGCACATTTGGGTTCACGAACCAGTCGCCTGCGTTCATGAACAGAACCCATTCGCCTCTCGAGAGCAGCACAGCCTGATTCATCGCATCATAAGGTCCTGTATCGGCGCATGAGGTGATCCGAAAATCGATGCCCTTATCATGGAATGCGCTTTCATAGGATTGGGCAATGCTGAGCGTCCGGTCTTTCGATCCCCCATCCTTGATAACGTATTCAAAATCCGAGAAAGTCTGATTCAGTACAGAATCTATTGTCTTCCGAATTACTGTCTCTGCATTCAGGCATACAGTGATGATTGAGATCTTCATATTATACCACATCTCCGAAAACAAAAGTATCTTGTCTGTTTTGGGGTTCTCTTGCATTCTGTTTGATCAGAATACATCTTTGAGTAAGATTGCATCGAGCATCAGCTTCACATTCGGTCGAAGATCCCGAATGAGTGCCGGGAATACCAATATCGTGCTTACCTGTGTAAGCAGAGAAGCAGCTGCCGCACCAGAGGCACCCCAGTGCGGAATCATGATCACGTTCAGGATTACATTCGTTAGGGCAGCGCCGCTGTAGAGATATTTCAAATAATTCTGTTTATGATAGCAAACAATCCAGGCATTTCTTGCTACTCCCAGATAGGAGAATGCCGTATACCACGTGATAATCCGAAGCGGCGTAGCAGCCGATGCGTACGCTTGACCATACAAAATCGTTACCAGTGGTTTTGCAAAGAGCAAAAACAGTATGGTAACGAAGAACGACATATAAAACACAATGGCATACATCTGCCGGTTTTTTCTTTCAAACGCATTCTTGTCCTTATCAAAGCTCGCCAAGACCACCGGATACAGGGAATCGATCAAGGCAGAGAGCAAAAACACCCATGTATTGCAAAGCGAAACGGCTGTGGCGTAAAATCCAACTTCCGCCTCGTCCATAAGTTGCTTCAGCATGAACCTGTCTGTGCTTCCATAGACGGAAACCATTACTCCAGCAAGGATAAAATGATAGCTGCTACCCAGTAGTTCCTTTGCCTTCCGGAAGGAAGCACGCACCCTTGGTCCATTTTGTTTGTGATAGATCAGCAGCAAGACAACGGAGACAAGCAGATAGTCTATTGTGGTAGAAACAGCAAACCACTCCACACTTTTCCCGGAAAACAGGAGCCAAAACTTATAGACGGATACGACTGTATACGATATTGCTGAAGCAATTGCACAGTATTTAGACCGGAGCTTGGCCTGAAACCAATAATTCAGCGTATCCATTACCTGAAATATCACGCCAATTCCGCAAAGTGCTACAACAAGATGTGTCTCTGTTTCCCCTTTGTCCGCCAGCATGGTGATGCTAATCATCATGATAACAGA
>CAMGDO010000105.1 GCA_946042585.1 uncultured Clostridia bacterium | reverse complement strand
GCCTACCATCAGCGAGGTCAGGGCGTATTCGTCCGTATCCTTCGTTTGAACGGTGGCGACAGACTTGCCCTTGTGCAGCACGGTGACGCGGTCGGAAACGGAAAGAACTTCGTCCAGCTTGTGCGTGATGATGATAACCGCATGCCCTTCATCGCGCATTTTGCGCAGAATATCAAACAGCGTGCTGATTTCCTGCGGCGTCAGCACCGCGGTGGGCTCGTCCAGAATCAACAGATCTGCGCCGCGCGACAGAACCTTGACAATTTCTACCGTCTGCTTTTCGCTGACGGACATATTGTATATTTTTTTGTTCAGATCCAGGTGAAAGCCGAACTGTTTGCACAATTGTTCGGGGGAAGTCTTCAGGTGCGCGCCTGCGCCCAGCGCGATGTTCTGCCGTGCAGTAAAAACATCCACCAGCTTGAAATGCTGATGAACCATACCGATGCCCATAGCGATGGCATCCTGCGGGGTGCGAATGCTCACGCGCTTGCCGTGCAGAAAGATTTCGCCCTCATCCGGCTGGTAAATGCCAGACAGCATGTTCATCAAGGTTGTCTTGCCGGAACCGTTTTCGCCCAGAAGCGCGAGAATTTCGCCGTTTCGCACCGAAAGGTCAATCTTGTCATTGGCCAGTACGGAGCCGAAACGCTTGCTCAGACCATGAAGCTCAATGGCATATTCCGCCACTTGGTTATCCCTCCCACCCGGATCATTCGTACACATTATAGGGGAACATTTGCAGGAAATCAAGAGAAAAAGTTCGTATTTTAGCCGTTACAGCAGAATCGTGGCAGCACCAAAGAGGGAAAAACCAAAAGCGGCAATAAACAACAGCCATTCCGGAAGCCGCATGCGGCGGCAGCGTCCGGGCAGCGCCAGATACAGAGCGGTATACGGCAGAAGATCGCAGGTGTAGCGGGCGCCAAACTGGTATCCGCCAAAGGTTCTGTGCAGAAGCAGGCAGAAAAGCTGTATTGCAAAGGCAAGCAGAATGGAGAGCTTGATCAGCGAGAAGCGACGGCGAATCAAATCTTCGATCACCCATACGATCAAAGCGAAGAATACGGGGCAGGAAAAGAACATGGAAAAGCCAAAGATATTGAGCTGAGAACCGGCCAGACTGTCGGAAAATGGCGCGCCAAACAGGAATGTCCTGATGTTCCTGGAAAGATGGGACAGGGAAAACTGAATGCCGCCCTGCGTGGAAAACTCAGGCAGGTAATTATGCCCGAACTCCAGCGGATTGCCAAACCGTGCGTAGTTATACCATGCATATCCGCCGGCAACGCATAATCCAAGCAGCACGCCCGGGAGAAGGCGCAGCGCAATGGTTTTGAACGGCTGTCCCTGTCGATGCGCGCGCAGGATGAACAATGCAAAGAGCGGCAGCGCATAGAACACATTGAACGGACGGCAGCCGACAGACAGGGCGTATAAAAGCAGCGCGGGCGTTGGATGACCTGAATACATCAGCGCCAGCGCGCACATGGTAAGCGCGAAAGCAAGCGTCTGCGCCTGATACCATACTGCGCCGTCTGTGGTCAGCGTCAATAGACAGGATGCTGCGCTGCAGAAAAGAGCAAACGCACAGGCGGATACCTTATCATATTTCGCCCGTCGCAGCATATAGTAGCAAGCGAGCACGCCGGTGAGCAGGTACAATTTGACCAGAAGATGATCGGGCGTGGCGGCGCCAAACAGGAATGTGAGAAAATACAAAGGGATACTGGGAACCGGCGGGAAAGAAACAAACCAGTCGTTATTGAAAACGGCAAGCTCCAGATGCGGATAATCCCGGCCAAGGGATATCTGACCGCTGCGCCAGGCAAGCGCCTGCAGGGTATAGGTGTTATAGTTGGATGCGCCAATGGGATCAAGATCGAGCAAAAAACAGAATACGGAATAGAAAACAGCCGTTGCCCAGATCAGAAGCAGCGGCGTATAATCCATTCGACCTGTATGCCGCATGAGAGCGGCATACAGGCGTTGCAGGCGTACTTTCATTCTTATTTACTCCTTGCTGTCATAGCCGAGTGTTTTCAGATCGGCTGCGCTGTTGCGCCAGTTGGGACGCACCTTGACCCACAATTGCAGGTTGACGCGCATGCCGAGCAGCGATTCGATATCCGTACGGGCTTCCCTGCCGATGAGCGTGAGCATGGTGCCGCGCTTGCCGATGATAATCGACTTGTGGGAATCGCGCTCACAGTAGATATCAGCATGGATTTCCATCAGGTTGTCGCTTTTTTTCGTCATGCCGAGGATTTCCACGCCGATGCCGTGGGGCACTTCGTCCCGTAAGTGCAGCAGCGCTTTTTCGCGGATCAGCTCGGCGCAGAGAATACGCTCCGGCTGGTCGGTGAGCATATCATCGGGGAAATATTTGGGGCCTTGAGGCAGATGGGAAAGGAGCTCTGCGCGCAGTGTATCAAGCCCTTCGCCTGTTTTGGCGCTGATGGGCAGAATGGACTGAAAGCCCATATCCTTGAAGATGTCGATGATTCGCAGAAGCGCCTGCGGCTCCACCAGATCGATTTTGTTCAAAAGGAGGAGAACGGGCAGCTTTTTTTGCGCCATTTCTTCGGCAATGCTGCGATCCTGCGGGCCAACGGCGGTGACGTCCACCAGTACAACCAGCGCATCAATGCCGTCCATACCTTCCCGGACCGCCTGCATCATAAAATTGCCTAGGCGTGTGCGCGGCGTATGAATGCCGGGCGTATCAACAAAGACCATCTGATGGTTTTCCCCGCTGGCGATACCCATCAGGCGGTTGCGCGTGGTCTGCGGGCGATTGGAAACGATGGCGACCTTTTCACCGACGAGCGCGTTGAGCAGGGTGGATTTGCCCACGTTGGGGCGGCCGACGATGGCAATAAAGCCGGAACGGAAGGTAGTATCATTCTGCATTGGTAGTATTCAATCCTTTCCAAGATAATCGCCCGTGCCGTTGCTCGGGCCAAAAGAATGGGGAAGAAGCTGGTCAAGCGTGGCTTCGGCGCGCTGCTGGCCGCAGACGGTGATGATGCGCAGCGTGGGGGCAAACTCATTCAGCGCCTGACGGCAGATTCCGCAGGGCCATGCGAGCGCTTTTTCCGTGGCAATGACCAGCGTTACAAACTCACGCGCGCCTTCACTGACGGCCTTGAACAGCGCTGTTCTTTCTGCACAGTTGGTTGCGCCGTAGGAGGCGTTTTCAACATTGCAGCCTGTGAACAAACGGCCGTCTGCAGACAGCAGACATGCGCCGACTTTGAAGCCGGAATACGGCGAATAGGAATACTGCATGGCGCTGACAGCCTGATCTATCAGCTCCTGATCGGAAATGCGGGAAACGCCGGCAGCGTTCAGCGCTTTTTCTTCCATGGTTCTCATCTTCTCCTTGTCCAGGTCGTTCATGTGGTCGTAGCCCATCAGATGGAAAAGCGCGTGCGCCGTCAGATAGCACAGTTCACGCGTGAAGGAATGTCCGTATTCTTCCGCCTGCGCGCGCGCATGATCCAGGGATATGATAATATCGCCCAGGACACAGGCGTCTTCATCCGCATCCCACTGCCTTCTTAGCACGCGGGGATACTGACCGGCAGTATGGGCGGGATTGAATGGTCCGGCAGGAAAGGAAAGAACGTCTGTCGCGCGGTCTACGCCGCGCTGCTCGCGATTGATGGCATGAATCTGTTCATCATCTGTTACAAGCAGATAGGCGCAGCATGGCAGCGTGACGCCCTCGGCAGCAAGACAGCATTCCGCCACCCGCGTCAGCAGTGCCGTCGCACCGTCGGGCAGGGGCTGCGCGTGCTCAAATTCAAAATGAAATACCGGTCTGGTCATTCGTCGGACTCCGTTTCGGGATTTTCTTGTGCATCCTGTGTGTCTGCGTCAGGCTCCGTGGGGGGCTGAGCGTCGGTTTCGGCGACTTCTTCAGCTGTGTCCGGGGCGTTATCGCTGCGTTCGAGCATTTCTTCCACCGAAGGCGCTTCCTCGGGCTGCTCCAGCTCAACCACCGGCAGCGGCTGATTGGATTCAAACTGCTCAGGCTCCACAAAAACGGGCGCGGACTTGAGGATTTCCTCTGCCTCATCCGTATCGACAACGGGCGCAAACATGGTTTTGCTCTCTTCTTTGACGCTGGGCTGTTCTTCCTGCGGCGTTTCGCCATCCCATGGTTTGGTCAGCTCGTCAGTACTGACGGAGCGGGCAGGCGCTTGCGCTCCGGCAGCACCGCTGTGCGGCAGGTGTGCGGGCGGATCGGGGTATTCGATACGCTCGTGGAACACGCCGTTGAGCGTAGTGGCACAGGCATGGCAGATGTTGTCAATATCGCGCAGCGTAAGCGGGCTGTTGGACAGCTGACCATCCTGCAGCTTGCCCCGGATGAGCTTGACGATGAATTCCTCGATGGCCTCGGGCGTGGGATTCTGCATGGAGCGCACGGCAGCCTCGATGGTGTCGCACAAAAGCACAATGGCGCCTTCCTTGGTTGCGGGGGGATTGGAATCATAGCGATAGTCGGCAATATCGACATTTTCTGCGCCGTATTCCTTGATGGCGGTGGAATAGAAGAACATGACGGGCGTATTGCCGTGATGCTCCTGAATGATGGTGGCAACCTCGCGCGGCAGGTGATAATTCCTCGCCAGCACCAGACCGTCGCGCGTATGGGAAATGACAATCTGCGCGGCAGTATACGGGTCTGTTTCGTTCAGCTTATTGTCGGTGCCCAGCTGGTTTTCCTTGAAATACAGCGGGCGGCGCAGCTTGCCGACATCGTGATAGTATCCGCCGACGCGCGCCAGCAGTGGATTGGCGCCGATTGCTTCTGCGGCTGCTTCAGCCAGATTGGCAACAACAACAGAATGATGATAGGTGCCGGGAGCCTCCAGCAGAAGGCGCCGCAGCAGGGGATGATTGGGATTGCTAAGCTCCATCAGCTTGGTGGGTGTTGGCAGA
>CAMGDO010000104.1 GCA_946042585.1 uncultured Clostridia bacterium | reverse complement strand
ATGAGGAAGAGAAGACATTACTATGAGAAGATATTATTCCTTTGTTAAAACAACGGTTCAAACTAAATCAAAAAAGAAGATTTCCTTTAGCGTGGATAAATTAGCAGACTATGCTGAGTGCGTTAATATTTCTTTGGTTGATGATGTTGATTGTGTTGCTGATAAAATGTTGGCATGCACTTCTGTTAATGAATTGTGTAAACTGATCATCAATTCAGTGGATTTGCAGGAGGTAACGAGATCACTCGGATACGATGTTGAAATAATTGATATCATACAGGATAAAATAAATAAGTTTTCCGAGAAGATGCAGGCAATCAACAGCATGTCAGAAATTAGCAGCATCACAATCGCAGAAGAAACGGAGACTACAGGTGAATACGCCGTAACAATAGCTCCTCAGTGGTGCTATGAAAAATTGTCAAAGGATATAATAGAAGAAGCGTGTGGCAGTTCTAAGGAATTCGTAAGAATTACAGACATGATTGATGGTGGAGAGCTTGCTGTATTTAATGCATCTATTGTAACTACAGTGTATTTTGATGGCAGTAAAACCAAAGCAAAATGGAGGATTGATGGCGAGACAGCTTATGGTCAGGATGGTTTCGCATTGAAAAACGAACTGACAGTTAAAAAGGCTGCAGTTAAAGTTGAGACCTGGGATTTGTTTGATAACATAGACAAAAACGATAGCCGGTGGATAAAGTGGAGCAACTGGGCAATGAAAGAATTGACGGAGTATAACAAGAGATTAATGATGGAAATCGATCTTGACTTCGCTACCTTTTCCAAAATGATGAGCAGTGTCCCCCAAGGATCGAAATATCGGAAATTAATGCTAGACTACCCCTATGTGTACTTAAAGGTTCAAGAGGGTGATGAGCTTGCTTGCCGTTTTGCTTCGATATACTGTGAAATTTTTTAATGTGAACTACCGTAATAGTTTTTTGTCGAAACTATTTCTTTAACAATGAAACTTTTTGCTCTATGCTGAAATTTTTTCTACCACAATGAAACTATATAGTCACGCTGAAACTATTCCTCGGAGAAGAGCTTCAGCGTGGTCTTATTTCAGGGCCAAATCCGCAGACGGGAGCATGGAAAAACTGAGTCACAGAATCTATAATGAAACTTTGCAAAAATATAATAGCCAAACCCCTTTTATGCAAGGATTTTCTGCAAAAGAACAAGGTCGATAGTTTCAATACCAATGGTATCAAAATTATCGACCTTATTTGTATCAGGATCAGAAGATCAGCCTGTCCGGTCAGCAGAGGGTTCAATCATCTGCATGCTTCGTTTTTAGGGCATATCAAACAAGCGGCTCCCCCAACACCACGTGTCAGGGGAGCCGCTTGATCGCTGTTCGTCTTTTATCCGCCGTATTTCCGAATCAGATGGTTCATCTTGTCCCATTTGCTCTCCATATCGGCTACCAGCTTGAACTGCGTGCGGCAGCGAATGAGATTCTGCCCCGGATAATGCGTGGCGAAATAAGGATCGCCCTGCAGATAGTCCGTCAGAAAACGCACGCCGCATTCCAGCGTCATCAATCGCGCGCCTACCGGCAGCGAGGCTTTTTCCGCTTCCGTCATAAAGGCGCCGCACACGCTCAGATACCCCTGCACATACGCCTCATACATGCCCAGATCCATCCAGACCCTGTCCAGATCCTTTTCGTCTTCCTCCGCCGTGCTGGCGCCAAAGCGAATGGAATCGCCAAAGTCATACGCCACCGCGCCCGGCATCACTGTATCCAGGTCAAGCACGCACAGCGGCTCCATGGTCTGTTCATCCAGCATCACATTGTTCAGCTTGGTGTCATTGTGCGTCACCCGCAAAGGAATGCGCTTTTCCCGCAGCGCGCTGACCAGCGCGTCCGCATCCGCCTCGCGCGCCAAAGCAAACGCGAGCTCCTGCTGCACGCTGCTTGCCCGGCCGCATACATCCTTTTCAGCGGCTTCCCGCAGGGCGCGATAGCGATTGGGCGTATCGTGAAAGCGCGGAATGACCTCTCCCAGCGTGTCCGCGGGAAAATCCGCCAGCTGCATATGCAGCTGGCCAAACGCCACGGCGCTCTGATAAAACGCCTGTGCCGTATCCGCCTGCTGCAGGCATACGCCGCCCTCAACCCGTTCATACATGCGCCAGCAATCGCCGTTTCCGCAGCGGTGATACAGCCTTCCGTCCCGTGTCGGCACCACCGTCAGCACATGGCGCGCATCCAGGCCTTTGGCCGCAAGATGCCGCGTCACGCGCGCGATGTTGTCCATCAGCATGTCCACATCGGCAAACACATCCGTATTCACCCGCTGCAGCACATAGGCATGGGGCGCATCCGTGCATACCAGAAAGGTTCTGTTGATATGTCCGCTGCCATAGGCCTCGCAGGAAATCACATTTCCCTGCAGCGCAAAAATTTTCCCTGCGTCAATCATGCTTCATATTCTCCAGCCCCGCCCTGACCCGCTGAAAATCATTGGTCAGCAGACAGTCCGCGCCGATATCAAAATACGCCTGCGCTTCGCGCGCTGTATCCGCCCAGAACACATTGCACACATCCGTGCATACCAGAAAGGTTCTGTTGATATGTCCGCTGCCATAGGCCTCGCAGGAAATCACATTTCCCTGCAGCGCAAAAATTTTCCCTGCGTCAATCATGCTTCATATTCTCCAGCCCCGCCCTGACCCGCTGAAAATCATTGGTCAGCAGACAGTCCGCGCCGATATCAAAATACGCCTGCGCTTCGCGCGCTGTATCCGCCCAGAACACATTGCACACCAGACCGTTTGCGCGCGCTCTGTCGATCATCGCCTGCGTGGTCAGCCCCTTGCAGAACTGCACCTTTTTGCAGCCGTATTCCAGCGCATGCTCCACGATGGAGTAATTCATATGCCCCTCCAGACAGCAGCGCGGCATATCGGGCGCCATCTCCCGCGCCGTCATCAGCACATCCGCCTCGCCTGTGATATAGGCATATTCCCGGCAGTGATAACGATCCAGCGCATCAAGGATTATCTGGAAATCCGCCCGGTTGTAGGGAACCACCGGCCGGTTTTCCACCTCGGGCAGCACTTCCTCCACACCCTGGGGCAGCGGCGGCAGGGTTTCAATGTGATTGCTGTGACGGTAGCTCAGATCGCGGCTGCGCTCCGTCATTTTCTCGCTTTTGGGCTTGTTAACCAGCATGGATTTGATATGAATGTTGAGAATCGTCTTTCCGCCCACCAGCTCCAGTACCTCTTCAAACAGCGGCATTTTCACGCCCCTGAATGCCGGGGAAAACCAGCTGCCTGCGTCCAGCGCGCGGATCTGCGCCGTTGTCAGATCGCAGATCAATCCTGTGCCGTCCGTTGTGCGATCCACGGATTTATCATGGCATACGATCAGATCGCCGTCCTTGCTGGGCCACAGATCCAGCTCAATCTCCTGCGCACCCATCGCCACCGCCAGCGCAAAGGAAGGCAGCGTATTCTCCGGCGCAACGGTATTATACCCGCGGTGCGCGCACAGTCGCGGATAGGGGCATTCCCTGTCGTTCTTTCTCTCCATCTGCATCCTTCCTCCCGGGGCACAGTATCCCCGCATCCCCTGACGGATTTCCTTCAGGCGCTTAAGCTCCCCGCATCACTGTGAAATCTGCATCTGCTTTTTCACATCCGCACCGGAAGGTCCGCGGGGATTTTTCACCGCCGCGCTCTCATAGCGGTCATAGGCCTGCCAGAAAACATCGCCGTCCTCATTCAGGCGGTCGTCCCATTCCCGGCTCAGCTCCAGCATGCGCGCCTCCAGACGCGCGCCAATCTCCCGATATCCCGGCACGTCGTAGCAGTTGTTCAATTCCCAGGGGTCATTCTGCAAATCAAACAGCTGTGTCAGCTTGAGTTTTTCGGTGCGGAAGGCAATCAGCTTGTAGCGCTCATCCATCACGCCGCGCATACGCCCCTGGAAGGCCAGATACAGCGCGTCGCGCACCGTCGTGTCGGGCTGCGCAAAGATCGGTGCAAGGCTTTTTGCCTCCACGGACGCAGGAATCTCCACCCCGCACAGATCGCATAGCGTGGGATACACATCCATCAGATAGCACAGCTTCTCGCTCCTCATGCCCGCAGGAATACCGGGACCCGCCATCACCAGCGGCACATTCACGCTGTGCTCATACAGATTCTGCTTGCCCATCAGGCCGTGCTGACCGATGGCCAGCCCGTTATCGCCCATGAGCACCACGATGGTATTCTCCGCCATGCCGCGCTCCTCCAGCGCATCCAGAACCAGCCCCACGCGCGTGTCGATATGGCTGATCATGGCGTAGTAATCGGCAATGTGCTGGCGGATGCGCTCGGGACGGCGCGGATACGCCTCAATGCTCTCATCACGTCCGTCCGTCCAGCCGAAATTCACCAGCGGCATTTCCGCATAGTTGCCGGGCAGCGGAATATCATCGGGGTTATACATATTGCGGTATTCCTCCGGCATCGTCCGCGGATCATGCGGCGCCAGGAAGGAAACATACATAAAGAACGGCTTGTCATCCTGATAGCTGCGAATGAAATCCACCGCTGCATCCGTAAACAGATCGGTCGAATGCACGCCGGCATGGATATGATCGGCGCGCACCATCACCGGATCGCTCTGCGCAGTGAAATTGGGCGTGTAATGAATCTTTCGTTCATAGTCGCCATCCGCATGAAAATCGCACGCCGGCACATTCCAGTGATCCCACATTCCGCCAAAGAAGATTTCCGCGCCGTCCGTGAACGAACGCGCATAGGAATCGGGGCCGTTGTGCCATTTGCCCGTGCCAAAGGTGCGGTATCCCGCGCTGCGCAGGCACTCGCCCATCGTCACATGCTCACAGGGAATGCTCTTGCCGTTTTCCACCAGATGGAACAGCCCGCGCCCGGTATTGAGCATGGCGCGGGCTGTTCCATCTCTGTCTCTTATACACATCTGACGCTGCCGACGAAGGCTTAGGT
>CAMGDO010000103.1 GCA_946042585.1 uncultured Clostridia bacterium | reverse complement strand
GCATTCATTCAGACTGTCATCGATTTCATCCTGGTGGCCTTCTGCATCTTCCTGGTGGTCAAATTCCTGAACAAGCTCAAGCGCCCCGAACCGCCCAAGGCGCCCGCCAAGGAGCCCCGCAAGTGCCCCTTCTGCATGAGCGTGATTGACGACAACGCCACCCGCTGCCCGCATTGCACGAGCGAGCTGAAGTAAGCACATATGAAATTCACCGAATTTTTCTGGGATTTTGACGGCACGCTGTTTGACACCTATCCCCGCATGAACCGCGCCATGCAGAAAGCCGCCGCCGATCTGGGGCTTGATATCTCTCTGGAAGAGCTCACGCCCCTCACCAAGGTGACGCTGGGCTACACAGCCAAAAAGCTGTTTGGTGACCGTGCTGCCGAAATGATGGAGCGCTATCGCATTCATGCCGAGGAAGAGCCCATCGATGACATCCGCATGTATGACGGTGCGGCAGAGATGCTCAAAAGCGTGTGCGCCCATGGCGGCCGCAACTATCTCTATACACATCGCGGAACAAACGCGCACGACATTCTGCGTCTGAACGGCATTTCGCAGCTGTTTACGGATGTCGTGACCAAGGCAGACGGCTTTCCCGTCAAGCCCGCGCCCGATGCGCTTCTGTCGCAGATGAGCAAGCATCACCTCACGCCCGATCAGTGCGTGATGATCGGTGATCGCGACATCGACCTAATGGCAGGCATCAATGCCGGCATGAGCGGCGCGCTGTTTGATCCCGACGGCTACTATTACGACACCTTTGATACGCCCTACAAATACCACACGATGTTTGAGATGATGTGCGACCTGACGTGGGATAACGAGCGGCTGGATCTGCAGGTGTCGGATATGCTGGCCATGCAATCCCAGCTGCAGGAGCTGCACAAAGCCTCCTGGGGCGGTGTGAAGCCTGAGCTTGCAGTCCGGCAGCTTTTGTGGCTGGAGGGTGAGCTGGGCGAAGTAATCGATGTAGTCAAGAAAAACACACCGCAGAAAATCGCTGCGCCCGGTTTTGCCCGCACGCGGCTGATTGAGGAAATGGTGGATGTCGCCATGTACTTTGGCGATGTTCTCCTGTGCTATGGCATCACAGCCGAGGAGTTCTCCGCCGCATATATGCAAAAGCACCAGCATAATATGCATCGCAATTACACGCAGGAAAAGAAGGACAGATACGGCGAGTAAGAAAGGAGCACTATCATGTCCGGCAGACCGCAGAAGCGCATTCTGACGCCTGGTGACCTGCACGATGAGAAGGGGCGTCTGCTTGAATGCGGCTACGCCACCTCCCTCCTGCGCCGGTATGACCGCAGCCGCATTGCTGCGCCCAAATGGCGCATCAAGGAGTGGGATTACTACTATATCGGCAATGACGAAATCGGCCTGGCGCTCACCATCGCCGACAACGGCTATATGAGTCTGGACAGCATTTCCCTGCTCCGCTTCGATCAGCCCTGGCAGCAGACCACCTCGCGGATGGGCATCCTGCCGCTGGGCAAGCGCGGTCTTCCTTCATCCTCCGCGCAGGGCGATATTCATGTGGAAGGCAAAGACTACGCCATGAATTTCATCTGCGATGGCGAAACCCGCCGCGTCAATGGCATCATGGATAAATTCTGCGGCGAAAAGAACATCAGCTTTGATGTAAAGCTGACCGACGCTCCGCGCGACAGCATGGTGATTGTCACACCCTTTGCTGAAAATGACACCGCCTTCTACTACAATCAGAAGATCAACTGCATGCGCGCGTCGGGCTATATTGCCTATGACGGGCAGGAATACCTGCTCACCCCCGACAAGACCTTCGCCGTGCTGGACTGGGGGCGGGGCGTATGGACCTATGACAATGTCTGGTACTGGGGCTCGGCTTCTGGCATCTGCCGCGGCAAGCCCTTTGGCTTCAACATCGGCTACGGCTTTGGCGACACCAGCGCTGCCAGCGAAAACATGCTGTTTTACGACGGCATTGCGCACAAGCTCAGCGAGGTTTCTTTCAATATCCCCATGAAGGACGGCAGGGAGGACTATCTGTCCCCCTGGTCCTTCTCCAGCGATGACGGACGCTTTGAGATGAAGTTTGTTCCCGTGCTGGATCGCGCCGCCTGCATCAACGCGCTGGTACTGCTCTCCGACCAGCATCAGGTGTTTGGCCGCTTTACCGGCCGCGCCACGCTGGATGACGGCAAGGTGCTTTATGTAGACAATCTCATGGGCTTTGCCGAAAAGGTGCACAACAAGTGGTAATACCTCCGTCCGCCAGGCGACAAAACGCCATCGCCCCGTGTACACCGGAGAGCTTCTCCCGGTCGTGCACGGGGCATATCGCTTTCGACTGTTGTGATCATCAGCAATCGCATCTGACCCAAGGAGCACGCCTGTGAACAATCGCTATCCAAAACTTGAGCAAATTCTGTGCGCGCAGCCCGGCGCTACCCATGATTACAAGCCCGAATGGGGCTGGGATCGCTATCTGGTGGGCGGCAAAATGTTCGCCGCTACCTGCCTGCCCGATATGAAGCACGGCATATACGGCGGGCATCCGCTTTTGTCCATCAAGTGCGATCCCCTGCGTGCGCAGGCGCTGCAGGAGCAGTTTGAGGATATTCATCCCGGCTTCTATATGGATAAAACGCACTGGATTTCGATTTTTCTTGACGGTAGCGTGCCGGATGATATAGTATATGATCTATGCAGCAGCGCTTATCAGCTGGTCTTTTCAAAGCTGACCCGCCGTCTGCAGTCTCAAATTCTATCGCAGTCATAAGGAGTTTTCACCATGCAGCATGTATACGAAGATGCCACCCTGTTTGCCATGATCGGCCGTGAACAGCAGCGCCAGGCTGACAATCTGGAGCTGATCGCCTCCGAAAACTATGCCAGCCCTGCTGTGCGCGAAGCGATGGCCACCTGCCTGACCAACAAATACGCCGAGGGCTATCCCACCCGCCGCTATTATGGCGGCTGCGAGCATGTGGATGAGGTGGAACAGCTCGCCATTGACCGCGCCAAAAAGCTGTTTGGCGCCGAGCACGCCAATGTGCAGCCCCATGCCGGCAGCCAGGCCAATATGGCTGCCTATATGGCGCTGCTGCAGCCGGGCGACACGGTGCTGGGCATGAACCTGAATAACGGCGGACATCTCACCCATGGTTCCCCCGTCAATTTCAGCGGCAAGCTGTATCAATTCGCCGCCTATGGCACGGATGAAAACGGCCTGATTGATTATGACGCTCTGCGCGAGCAGGCCAGGCAGTTGCACCCGCGCATGATCGTAGCCGGCGCTTCCGCTTATCCCCGCGCCATTGATTTTGCCGCTTTCCGCAGCATCTGTGACGAAGTGGGCGCTTATCTGATGGTGGATATGGCGCACATTGCCGGTCTGGTTGCAGCCGGTCAGCATATGTCCCCCGTGCCGTATGCCGACATTGTCACCACCACCACGCACAAAACGCTGCGCGGCCCGCGCGGCGGCATGATTCTGTGCCGCGCAGAATACGCCAAGGCGGTTGACAAGGCGGTGTTCCCCTGCACCCAGGGCGGCCCGCTGGAGCACGTCATCGCCGCCAAAGCCGTTTGTCTGCAGGAAGCCATGCAGCCCGATTTCGTCGAGTATCAGAAGCAGGTGATCCTGAACACCCGTACGCTGGCGGACACCCTGATGGAATGCGGCTTCCCGCTGGTCTCCGGCGGCACGGACAATCATCTGATGCTGCTCTCGCTGGTTGACCGCAATGTATCCGGCAAGGAAGTGGAGCGCCTGCTTGACAGCGTGCACATCACCGTCAACAAGAACATGATCCCCAATGATCCCCGCAAGCCCAATGAAACCAGCGGCATCCGCATTGGTACCGCCGCCGTCACCACCCGCGGGCTGGATGAAGCCTGCATGCGTCAGGTCGGTCATCTGATTGCGGATATCATTGACAAGCGCCGCAGCGCGGAGGATGTAACCCGCGACGTGCTTTCGCTCACCGCCAGCTATCGTCATTATCTGTAAGCCGTCGCTCCCGTTTCCCTGTCTCCTTAATCGCTGCACAGGAGAATTGATTCAAACACCGCAGGCAGACACAACGGTTTGAGCCGCTGTGTCTGCTTTTTTTCAGAAATTTCAAATAAGCTATTGACTCCTGCGTTGCGTAATAGTTTATAGTAGGCTTGTCGAAAGGAGGGAATGACGATGATGACCGTCCATGAAGTCAGCAAGCTGTCCGGAGTGAGTATCCGCACCCTGCAATACTACGACACCATCGGGCTGCTCAAGCCCTGCAGGTATACAGAAGCAGGTTACCGGCTGTATGACGATACATCTCTGGAAAGGCTGCAGCAGATCCTGCTGTTCCGGGAGCTGGAGTTTTCCTTGAAGGACATCAGCAAGATCATGGATGCGCCTCATTTTGATCGCAAAAAAGCCCTGCAGCAGCAAATCGAATTGCTTACCATGAAAAAAGAGCATCTTGAGCAGCTGATTCATTTTGCTCAGAGTCTCAAAACAACAGGAGGACAGACAATGGATTTCAAGGCATTTGACACAACGAAGATGGATGAGTATTCCAGGCGCGCAAAAGAACAATGGGGACAGACCGCTGAATACAGAGAGTACGAAAAGAAAGCAGCAGGCCAAACCGCCGGTGCGCAAGCGTCCGTGATGGATGACTTCATGCGCATTTTTGCCGAATTCGGGCAGATGAAGGAACTGAATCCGTCTGATACCAGGGTGCAGGCGCTGGTAGAAAAGCTTCAGCGCTATATCACGGAGCATTTCTACACCTGTTCCAGAACGGTTCTGAGCAGTCTGGGACAAATGTACGCCGCAGATGGCGAATTTTCCGAAAACATTGACGCGGCAGGCGGAAAAGGCACAGCCGAATTCACCGCAAAGGCCATTGAGGTATTCTGCCGGGAATAACGGAACAAGCAAAAGGCGTGACGGCTTTCGTCACGCCTTCAGGGCGTCGACAAAGTCGCCGCCCTCCGAAAAAACGAAGAATTCGTTTTTTC
>CAMGDO010000102.1 GCA_946042585.1 uncultured Clostridia bacterium | reverse complement strand
GGCCAGGGCGTTGCTGACAGCGCCCAGCACGATGTCCATGCCCGCGAAGGCTGCGTCGCACGCCTCCTCAATGACGATGTCCTCCCCGCGGAAGGGGAGCGTTTTGCCGGCGCTGCGCGCGCTGGCCAGAAGCTTCAGCTGGCCAACGGGAAAGCTGCGCTCCTCCAGCACCCTGATCATCTGACGGCCGACGGCGCCGGTAGCGCCCAGCACGGCGACATTGTATGTTTTCATGGCTTATTCCTCCCTGTTCATAAAGCCGTCGTAGAGCGTGCGGATGGTCTGCTCAAAGTCCTTGTTGTCCACGCCCACGATGATGCTGATTTCTTCCGAGCCCTGTGCGATCATGCGGATGTTGATGTTCTTTTCGCCCAGCGCGCCAAAGAGGCGGGCGGAGCTGCCCGGCACGCTGGCCATGTGACGGCCTACGCAGGCAATCAGGGCGATGTTATCATCCATTTTGATGCGGTCGGGCTGCAGCTGATGCTTGATATCCGCGATGATATCGTAGATCCGGTCGCGCACCTGCGCGGTGGGAATGACCACGTTGAAGCTGTCCACGCCCAGCGTGATATGCTCCACCTCCACCTTGCATGCCTCCAGCATTTCCAGCGTTTTGCGGATGATGCGCGTGTCGGTGGAAATGTGCTTCTGATAGATGGTGAGCACGGTGAAGCTGCGGCGGCCGGCGATGCCGGTGATCATGCGGGCGGGCGCGCTGCTTTCATCGATGGTTTCCATAATCATCGTGCCTGCGTCGCCGGGACTGTTGGTGTTGCGGATGTTCAGGGGAATGTTCTTCTCCTTGACCGGCAGGATGGATTCCTCATGCAGCACGGATGCGCCCATATAGGACAGCTCGCGCAGCTCCTGATAGGTGATGGCGGCGATGGGGCGCGGGTTTTTGACCACCTTGGGGTCCGCCATCAGTATGCCCGAAACGTCCGTCCAGTTTTCATAGATGTCCGCATCCAGCGCGTTGGCCACGATAGCGCCGGTGATATCGCTGCCGCCGCGGGTCATCACGCGGATATGCCCGTTGGGCAGCGCGCCGTAGAAGCCGGGCATCACAAAACGCGGGGTTTTCAGCGCCTTCTGCGCAATGGCGGCATAGGTTTTGTTATAGTCAAGCTGTCCGTCATAGGAGAAAAATACGCAGTCCGCCGCATCGATAAAGGCATAGTTCAGGTATTCGCTCATCAGCCGGGCGGTGAGGTATTCGCCGCGGGAGACGAGATAATCGATGGAAATATCGCGGTTGAGCTCTGTGCGCAGGCGGGCAAACTCGCTCTCCAGATCATAGGTGAGCCCCAGCTCGTCGCGGATTTCATAATATCGCTGCTCAATCAGGGAAAAAATGTCCTCGGGCGATACGCCGTAGTTGATATGCGCATGGGTCAGATACAGAAGATCCGTGATCTTGTTGTCCTTTTTGGAGCGCTTGCCTGCGGCGGACACCACAACGCACATGCGGGCGGGATCGGCGGTGACGATATCCTTTACGCGGCGGAACTGCGCGGCGTCCGCCAGCGACGAACCGCCGAATTTGGCGACTTTCAACATATTGGCTTATCCTTTCTGTATACCGGCGGCAAAGGCACCGGGATGCTGAGCAATACAGGCGTGCATGGACTTTACGGACACAGGGACGGTTTCAATGTATTGCCAGTCGCTGTCGAGGGTGTGATGGGCAATCCAGCTTTCCGGCACCTGGACGTCAGGCGGCAGCCGCAGGTAATAGCCGTGTCCGGCGATACTGTTGTCGGGCGTGACGGCGGCGCAGTCTGTGTCTGCCATGGCGCGCTGCCCCTGCATGACGGCGTATATATCCCGCAGCACATTGGAGGCCGTGGGCAGCCTGCCCGCGCCCTGACCGGTATAGCACATGCGTCCGCAGCCGTCCGCTTCATACCAGGCGTAGTTGACATTCTTGAGAATCGCGCTTTCGGCGGCATTGCCCGGGACGAGCGTGGGCTCCACATAGGCGCTGATGCCGCCGGACAGGCGGGCGGCGAAGGCGCACAGACGCAGCGTCAGGCCGTGCGCGCGCGCCCAGGCGATATCCTGTGCAAGCACCTTGGAGATGCCAAGCGTGGGGATGCTTTCAGGCGAAACGCGGGCACTCAGCCCCACCAGACAGCCCAGCACGAGTTTGCGCATGGTGTCCAGTCCCTCCACGTCGCTGGAGGGATCGGCTTCGGCATATCCCAGCGCCTGCGCCTGCGCAAGTGCCGCGCCGTAGTCCATACCGCACGACTGCATCGCATCCAGAATGTAATTGGTGGTGCCGTTGAGAATGCCGCCCAGGGCGGTGATGTGATCTGTTTCACGGGCCAGGGCGAGATTGTGCAGAAACGGGATGCCGCCGCCGCAGGCAGCGCCATAGAGAAAGGCGCAGCCGTTTTGATGAGCCAGCGCGGATAATTCCTCGCCGCATGCGCTGACCAGCAGCTTGTTGGCGGTGACGAAATGCTTGCCGTTTTTCAGCGCCTCTCTGGCAAATTCATATGCCGGATGCAGCCCGCCCAGCGTTTCCACCACCAGGCTGATGTCCGGATCATGCACAATATCGGCGATTTCCGTGGTGATATAGGGCGCCTGAAAGCGCTTTTCCAGCACGCGCGTGATTTCCATATCCGTCTGACGCGCACACAGCTCATATACGCCGCCGCCGACTGTGCCCATTCCCAGCAATCCGATCTTCATACCGTCCCCCGAAAAATAAATAAGTGTCTTTGAAATAAAAACACTTGTATTTGAACGGGAAACATTGTATCATAGATTCATGCGGATTGCAAGCCGCAGATTGCGAAAGGAGACGCTTTTTTGTGACAAACGCTTTTTGCAGCACCAGAGGCGCGGAGCATGCCGCGAATGCGCCGCGCGCTGTTCTGGAAGGGCTGGCGCCTGACGGCGGGCTCTATATATTGAAGGATGTGCCCGATCTTCCGCCGCAGCAGATGCTTGCGGATGACTTTTTTGCCGTGGCGCGCAGGGTGCTCACGGCCTATCTGCCCGGCTACAGCAGCGAAGAGATTGCGCAGTGCGTGCAGCGCGCCTATCAGAACCGCTTTGATGTGCCGGGGGTTGCGCCGCTGCGCGCGGTAGGGGACAATTATGTGCTCGAGCTCTTCCATGGGCCGACCGCGGCATTCAAGGATGTGGCGCTGTCCGTGCTGCCGCAGCTGATGCGCTGCGCGATGCGAAAGACGGGCTGGCAGGAGGACATGCTGATTCTGACGGCGACCAGCGGAGACACGGGCTCGGCTGCGCTGACGGGCTTTTGCGATGTGGAGGGCATCCGCGTGCTGGTGTTCTATCCGCAGCACGGCATCAGCCCCATTCAGCGCGCGCAGATGACCGCCATGCGCGGGGATAACATCGATGTGTGCGCGGTGGAAGGAAATTTTGACGCGGCGCAAAGCGGCGTTAAGCGGATCTTTTCACAGATGCCACCAGCGTTCTGCCGCCAGAACGGCTTTACGCTGTCTTCGGCGAACTCCATCAATTTCGGCCGTCTGGCGCCGCAGATCGTCTATTACTACACATCGTATCTGCAGCTGGTGCGCATGGGGCGCATTGCCATGGGCGAACGAGCGGACTTCTGCGTGCCCACGGGCAATTTCGGCGATATTCTGGCAGGCTATCTGGCGCGTGAATCCGGGCTGCCGGTGGGCAGGCTGATCTGCGCGTCCAATGCCAATCGGGTGCTGACTGATTTCTTTGAGACGGGCGTGTATAACCGCAACCGCGAATTCCTCACCACCCTTTCACCCAGCATGGATATCCTCATTTCCAGCAATCTGGAGCGGCTGTTGTACAGGACGCTGGGCAACGACGCGTCGGCTGTGCGGGCGCTGATGGAGCAGCTCAGGACAACGGGACAGTACCGGATGCCGGATGAGGCGATGGAAAAAATCCGCAGCGTATTCAGGGCGGGCTGCGCCGATGATGCGCAGACCATGCGCGCCATCAAAGAGGTCTTTGCTGCAACGGGCTATGTGATGGATCCGCACACGGCGGTGGCGTGGAAGGTGGCGCAGGAGCACAGAAGCGATGCGCCCATGGTGATTTTGTCCACTGCTTCGCCGTATAAATTCGCCGGAAGCGTTCTGAATGCGCTGGGCGAAAGCGTGCCGCAGGACACCCTGGAGCAGCTGACGGCGCTGGAGAGCATCAGCGGCACGCGCGCGCCCGATGTGCTGCGCGAGGCGCTGCAGCGCAGGGTGCGCTTCCGCGATGTCATAGCGCCTGAGGACATGATGGCCTATGTGCAGGGAAAGGCGGCGAGGACATGATTTTGGTGCGTGTGCCCGCAACCACGGCCAATCTGGGGCCGGGGTTTGACTGCTTTGGCATGGCGCTGGCGCTGTATGGCACGCTGCGGTTTGAAGAGCGCGAGGAAGGGCTGGCGTTTTCGGGCGTGGAGGAGCGCTACCGGAATGAAGACAACCTGGCGGTGCGCGCCTATCGCCGTGCGCAGCGCGAAATGGGCGTGCCTGAGACGGGACTGTATGTGGACATTCAGTCCGATATTCCTGTATCGCGCGGGCTGGGAAGCAGCGCCAGCCTGATTGCGGCGGGCATTGCGGCGGCCAGCGCGGCGCACGGCCATGCACTGGACGATACGGCCATGCTGCGTCTGGCAACGGAACTGGAGGGACATCCGGACAATGTGGCGCCCGCGCTCCTGGGCGGGCTGACGGTCTCCATGCAGGAGGAGGGGCAGGTGTATGCCATGCGCTGCCCGATTTCGGAAAATGTGCGCGTGTGCGTGCTGATTCCGGATTTTGAGCTGTCCACGCACCGCGCGCGCGCCGCGCTGCCCCGGGAGGTGCCCCTGGCCGACGCGGTATACAATGCTTCGCACGCAGCGCTGCTGCTGCGCGCGCTGGAACAGGGCGATATGACGGCGATTTCCGCAGCCATGCGCGACCGTCTGCATCAGCCCTATCGCAAGGGGCTGATTGCAGGCTATGACGCGGCGCGCACGCTGGCGCTCAGAAACGGGG
>CAMGDO010000101.1 GCA_946042585.1 uncultured Clostridia bacterium | reverse complement strand
GAGCTTCTGCTTGGTGATATAGAGCAGCGCGTCAAAGTAGCGGTTCCAGTAGGAAACGGCGGTAAAGATCACGATAGTGGCAATGGCCGCCTTGGATACGGGAATGATAATCGAACAGAGAATTCGCGTGAAGGACGCGCCGTCAATGCGTGCAGCCTCCTCCAGGCTGTCGGGCACGTTTTCAAAACCGTTCTTCAGCACGAACGTGTTGTACGGGCTGACCAGAGCGGGCAGGATCAATGCCCAGCGGGTGTTGATCAATCCGTATTCCTTGATCTGGAAATAGTTGGGCAGCACGCCCGCATTGAAGATCATCATGAACACATACAGATAGATGATCACCTTGCGCCCGCGCAGATAGGAACGGGACAGGGAATACGCCGTCAGAATGGTGATAAACAGCGACAGCACCGTGCCTGCCAGCGTATTGATGACGGAGTTGAGCATGGAATTGAGGAAGCTCGTGCGCTGCAGCACGTATTTCCAGCCCTCGGGGTTAAACTCCACCGGCCAGAACCATACCTTGCCGCCCGCCACCGCCGGAACGGAGCTGAGCGAGCGGGCGAACACATTGAGCACAGGCAAAAGACAGATCAATGCAAATGTCACCATCAGCACATTCATGGTGACCACATAAACCTTTTCACCGCGGGACAGTTTCATCTTGTCTTTCCCTCCTTACCACACCGTGCGCCCGGTCAGACGCTTGGAGGCGAAATTGGAGATCATCACGAATACCAGACCCACCACCGACTCAAACAGACCCACAGCCGTGGCATAGCTGAAGTTGGCCGTGCCGATGCCCTGGCGGTACACAAACGTGCCCAGCACGTCCGCCGAATGATACACCGTGGGATTGTAGAAAGCCAGCACCTGGTCAAAGCCGCCAGACAGAATGGAGCCCAGGCGGATGGTCAGCATCAGCACGAGGGTGGGCAGCAGGCAGGGAACGGTGATGTGGCGCGCCTGCTGGATCTTGCTCGCGCCGTCAATAATCGCCGCCTCATAAATCTCCGAATCAATGGCCGTGATGGCGGACAGATACACAATGGTGCCCCAGCCCGCTCCCTTCCAGGCATTGGAGATCACAAGCAGGAAGCGGAACCAGCCTCCCTTCATAAAGAAGAGAATTTCCTCGCCGCCCAACGCCTTGATGATAGTATTGACCATGCCGGTGGAGCCGAACATGGTGAAAAACACGCTGTAAACAACAACCCAGGTAAAGAAATGGGGAATATAAACAATTGTCTGCACGCTCTTTTTCAGCGGCATGCAGTTCATTTCGTTCATCATGATTGCCAGCAGCATGGGCAGCGGCACGCAGAAAATCACAATCATCAGATTGATTTCCAGCGTGTTCTTGATGACGTTGAGCACCTCCGGGTCGGCAAACATCTTTTCAAACTGCGCCAGACCCACCCACGGACTGGCTTCAATACCCTTGAGGGGCTTGAAGTTCTTAAAGGCAATAATGATCTTGCTCATCGGCAGGAGCTTGAACATAAAGGCCGCAATCAGCCCGGGAACAAGGAACAGATAGAGCTCCCAATGTCCAGTCAGATAGCTTAATGTGCGGCGAATCCTTGAACGGCGGGGTTTGTTGATCACGGTCATCGGATCTTCCTCCGTTTTCCTTCGCAAATAATCGCCGGGCGGGAAGGATCTCTCCCCGCCCGGCACAGGAATCACGTTTTACTTGGCCACGTTTTCGGCGTACCATTCATTATAGAATTTGATAATCTCGGCGCCGCCGTTCTTGTCCCAATAGGTCTTGAGGGTATCCAGCTCTTCAATGCCCTGCGTGCCGGCGATAATGGCAATGAGGGTATCGTTGATCTTCTGCTCCAGGGTGGCCTTATTATCCACCACCGTCACAGCCGGCGCCAGCGCGACGGGGCTGCGCTCGCCGCCATCCAGCAGAGAATCACGCATCTTGTAGAACACATCCTGCAGGTCGGCATTCTTGGCCAGGCGGACTTCCCACATGGTGGGGTATTCCACTTCACGATAGAAGCCGGACACCAGCACGTTGGAGTTGACCTTGTCGTTGTTGAAGGCAGGCTGGATGGGCGCAAGACGGCCGTTTTCCAGCTTCTCATAGTGCGTGCCCTCAATGCCCAGAACGATTTCGGTGAAGTTGTCGATCTTGATCATGTTGTTGATGGCCTGAATGGTTTCGGCGGGATGCTCGGAGGTGACGGGGATGGCGCCATAGGCGGTCACGCCGTACTTCACCTGCGCATGCACCTGACCGTTTTCATCCTCCAGCAGCGGCAGCACGGCATATTCCATATCGGGCACCAGCTGACGCAGCGCGCCGAGGGGCGTTTCGCAGCCGCTCCAGCCCTGATAGGACAGCACAGCCTTGCTGGAAGAGAACTTCGCGCGCATGTCGTTGGCGGTCAGCGCGGGCATTTCGGCGTCAATCAGCTTGCGGGCATACAGATCGCGCATGCACTCGATATACGCCTTCAGGTTGGGGTTGTCCACGATGCAGGTGACCTTGCCGTCGATGAGCTGATACAGACCCTGCACATTGAAATGAGAGGAAATGTTGGCAAAGATATAGTTGGCAGAGGCCGTCAGGGGCGTCATGTCGGGATAGGCGGCCTTGATATCCTCCAGCATCTTGATGAAGCCTTCCAGATCGGTCGGATACTCAGTGATGCCGATGGCGTCCAGCAGATCCTTGCGGGCGATGATGGAGTAGGTCAGAGAGTCAGGCTGCGCCGCGGGAGACGGAATCGCATAGATGCGGCCATCCACGGTGGTGGCAGGCCAGGTGGTGGGGAAGGCGGCGAGGATTTCCTGGCCATACTCATTGAGCAGGTCGGTGATGTCCATCAGCGCTTCTTCGCTCATCATCAGGTTGTAGTTGGCCTGATTGAGGTACACATAGTCATAGGGCTGCTGAGACGAAATGATGAGCATCAGCTGTTCGGTGCCGTTGATCTGCTCATACTCCAGGTTATAGCCGGCCACACGCCTGCAGGCCTGCACGCCCAGGTCGGTCTCCAGATCATAATATCCGGAGGCGATCAGGAACTTGAGGGTGATGTCCTCATCCGCATTTGCGCTGACGGCGCCTACGCCCAGCAGCAGCGACAGAATCAGCATCAGGGTTACGAGCTTTTTCATGGTTGGTTCTCCTTTCCGTATTAACCTGAACCGGACGCATATCTTGTCCGGTAAGGGCCTGTGTGAAACGCGCTGAATAGCATATTCGGTGATTGTTTTCCCGATTCAGCCATGATAGTATTATTATAGAATCAAAATATGCATATTTCTTATTCTTTTGTGACCTCAACTTTTCATTTTGTGATATACTTACCCCGCGTCCGCCCGAAAGGCGCTGCATTGCCTGCCGCGATACGAAAAATTCCGATTGCAAATCGCCGCTCCGGCGGCAAAAGCACATCACAATCTGCCAGAATTTCTGGAAATTCATATATTTTTCACACAAGGACCCGGAGATGTGCTATAATACAGATATTCCACAAGAGCGGAGGGATTCACGGCATGCAGCTGCTTTCGCACCGGCGCGAGCCATTCCGGGAGTATATCATCAACTGGCAGGAACACGCAGTCGGAGCTTCCATGGTCTATTCGTACCGCAGCACGGAGTATACGCGCGAAACCTATCCTTCCTCCCTGCACTTTCATGATTATTACGAGCTGGTCATATACGTTGGCGGCGATATCCGCTACATCTGCGAAAACGCCTCCTGGCTGCCCCGGTTTGGGGATATCATTCTGATTCCTCCCGGAAAGCTGCACATGTCCATGATCAACAACAGCGCAACGCACTACACGCGCTATGTGTTCTATTTCTTTGCAAACGCCTTTGACGCCGTGGATGCAGGCGCGCTTTTGCATTTCATCCATCAGCCCGAAATCAGCCAGTATTACTTCTCGCTCAGTCCCAAGGCCATGGAAGAGCTGCTGATGCTGCTCGGGCAGCTCGATCAGGCGTATGCACGCGGCACAAAAGAGGATCAGGCGCTGGCGCTGGCCTATACGCTGCAGGTTTTCTATCTGCTCAACAAGCCTGCCGACCGCAGCCCGCGCAGCGACTCGTATCTCCCCGCCTCCGTGATGGAAATCCAGCGCTATCTGGATGAACACTTTCTGGAGATTTCCTCCGTCTCCGATGTCGCCGCGCACTTCTTCTACAGCCGGGAATACGTCTCCCGTCTGTTCAAGAAGTATCTGAATACCACCGTGGCGGATTATGTGCTCAAGCGCCGCATCAGCTACAGCCAGCAGCTGATGGAAACGGATCTGTCCCTGGCGGATATTTGCTTTCATTCCGGCTTTGGCAGCGTTTCTTCCTTTATTCGTTCCTTCAAGAGCATCATGGGCATGTCGCCCTCCAAATACCGGCGCATGCAGCAGGAAATCGCTCAGTAAACGTTTATTATGGATTTCATCACCCGCTAAAAGGAGGTTGATCCCTTGCCCACGCAAAGCCGCCCCAACATTTTGCTTATCATGACCGACCAGCAGCGCTTTGACGCGATCGGCGGCGTGCCCGGCTCGCAGGTGGACACGCCCTATCTGGACGGGCTGCGCACGCAGGGCGTGCAGTTTTCCAGCATGTATTCGGCATGCCCCGTCTGCATCCCCGCCCGCCGCACGCTGATGAGCGGGCAGACCCCCGCGCATCACGGCATCCTGGCCAATGAACACCACGCCCTGCTGCAGGGGCCCACTCTGCCGGGTTTGCTCACCCAGGCCGGTTATCACACCCATCTGTGCGGCAAGCTGCATCTGTTCCCCGGCCGCAAGCTCTATGGCTTCATGAGCGCAGACTGGGCGGACGGCTCACATCGCTCCGAACCCGATCAGCCCGCCAATGACTATGACCGTTATCTGCAGCAGCACGGGCTTTACACCGACGCCGGCTTTGCCCATGGCGCGCATCAGAACGGCTTTGTCGCCCGTCCCTATCATCTGGAGGAGCGGTTCCACTTCACAAACTGGTGCTTTGAGCGGGCGATGGAGTTTCTGGAGCGCCGCGACCCCACCGTGCCTTT
>CAMGDO010000100.1 GCA_946042585.1 uncultured Clostridia bacterium | reverse complement strand
GCGCTGCACGGTGTGCTTGATTTCATTGCGCGCGCGCTCCAGCTGGCGGCGCAGCGCTTCAATTTCGTTTTGCAGCTCCTCGATGCGCACGGCGTTGTCGCCTGTCCGGTCGCAGGGTGTGTTTGAATGCCCCTCGCTGCTTTGAATCCCTTTGGGCACACGCGTGCGCAGGCAATGCAGGTGCCGCAGCTTCAGCTCGATATCGTTTTCCAGGGCGCCTGCGCGCTGCAGATACCGCTCGGCTCGCAGCGCCGAGGGGCTTTGCTTATTGCCTGTCGTATGCTGCATGCATTTCCTCCTTCATGGGATGACCGCTCTCACAGCGCTCAAAGGCGTCTTCCAGCGCGTCCTTCATGCACAGGATGCGCTTGAGATGGATGGCTTCATCCAGCGTAAAGGACGTTTCGCCGCGCAGCTTGTGCTGCAGGGTGGAATAGTTGATACCCAGCAGGCGCGCCACCTCGCTTTTTCCCAGCCCCAGCAGCGCCATGCGCGCATAAATTTTTCGATACACAATATTGCGGTTTCTCATCCGCATCCCTCCTTAAAAAGAGAACAATTGTTCCCGTAATTGACAGCCCAAGTATAGCTGTTTTCGCTGGGGCTGTCAAGCAGTTGAGGAAAATACGCGAATAAACGCGCAAAAAAGCATGAGCTGCGCGCGATGGATGCGTTGCGCGGAAATAAAAAAAGAGGGTGGAAAGCCCTCCTCCTATGCGTCAGGTGTTCATACGGGCGGCTGAAAGCAGCGCCGCAAGCGAACATAACAGCGTCACCGTCTGCCCCAGCTGCATGGCGCGGATGACGCCCGGAATGCGCAGCTGCGGCATGGCTGCCCAGCAATACATAAGCAGCAGCGTCAGCAGCGCGCCGGCCAGCGAAGGCAGCGGCGCACGCTTTTGTTCGCCCAGCCCTGCCAGCAGCGCGCCTGTTGCCTGCTGAAGCGCAAACAGCACGGTCAGCGGCGCGGCGTGCACAAACATTTCGCGCAGGTCAGGCTCATGAAAGATGGTATGGGAGAGAAAACCCGCGGCCGTGTGGATGACGGCCATGCCCAGAACGCCGCAGCAAAGCGCGCTGGCAAACAGCTGCAGGCTCAGAATGCGCAGCTCGCGCCCCTGTCTGCGGGCGATGGCGGGCGCGCCGACCATGCCCAGCGCGCCGGTGAACACGCCGGGCAGGAACAGCACGGGCATCACCATGCCCTGCAGCATGCCCAGCTGCGACAGCGCCTCAGCGCCTGTGAGCCCCGAGGCAATCAGACGGCGCGGAATCAGGGCGCCATTGAGCGCCCGCAGCACCGTGGAAAGCAGGCGCGAGGCAGTCAGCGGCAGCGACAGGCGAAGAATCTCCCTGCGCATTGGCGCTTCGGGCGGCAGCAGCGCACAGTCCGGGTCGCGACGGAGAAGAAGAACGACCAGCCCAAGCCCTGCAATCTCTGCGATCAGCGTGGCAACGCATGGCACGGCGGCGCGGCCTGCCACCGTCAGATTCGGCAGCGCGAGCAGCAGCCCGACCGTCAGCGCAAAGCGCAGGAGCTGCTCGGTCAGTTCGCTCAGCGCGGGCGGCCAGCTGTTTCCGCGCCCATAGCAGAAGCCATTGTATACCGCCGACAGCCCCAGCACCAGAATGCACGGCGTAAACGCCCACAGCGAGGGCAGGACGCGCAAATCGCCCAGCAGCGCGCCGATGAGAGGGGTGAACAGCAGCCATACGGGAATCAGCACGGCGCTGAGCAAAAACACCAGACTGCGGGCGGCGGACAGCGCGCGCGTGCTGTTTTCCCGGGCCGTCAGGCGGCTGACTGCCAGCGGAAGCCCCGCCGTGACGGGGGCGATGGACAGCATATGGGCGCTGTGTCCCAGCTCCATCACGCCCACGGCCTGTGCGCCCAGCAGGCGGCTGGTGACCACGCGCAGCAGAAAGCCCAGCGCGCGCACCAGCGCATTTGTGCAGGTGAGCACCGTGGCCTGATGCCTGATCGACTGCTGTTTCATACCTCCACCCTCCGCTCTACCCTATGGCGGGGAAGAGGGAAGTATGCAAAAGGCGCGCCCCGTATAGGGGCGCGCCGACGGATCCGCAGGGATTATGAATTGTCGATGGGCAGCGTGACAAGGAAGGTGCTGCCTTCGTTGACCACGCTTCGCACGGTGATTTCGCCGCCGCACAGATGCACGATGCGCCGCACCAGCGCCAGACCCAGACCATTGCCCTCGCTCTTGTGCGAGTCATCCGCCTGATAGAACCGGTCGAAAATGTGCTCAAGCTGCTCCGGCGGGATGCCCGGGCCATTGTCGGACACCTCAACGGTCACAGTGTCATCTGTGCCATGCAGACGCAGGCGCACCATGCCGCCCGCTTTGTCAAACTTGATAGCATTGTCAATCAGATTGGTCCACACATGCAGCATCAGGATTTCATTGCCGGTGAAGGTGACGGGATCAAGATCGACGTCCAGCTCAATCTGCTTGTCCGTCCACTTGCGCTCCAGCATCAATACGGCCTTTCGCAGCTGTTCGTCCAGACGGAAGGAGCGCTTTTCGCCGGGAATCTGCTGGTTGTCCACCTTGGACAGGAGCAGGATGTTATTGACCAGTTCGCTCAGCCGCCGGGTGCTGAAAAGAATTTTATCGATGTATTCCGCCTGCAGCTCGGGCGGTACAGCGGCATCCTGCAGCAGCATGGCGTAGCCCTCTATGGCGGTGATGGGCGTTTTGAACTCATGCGAGACATTGGAAATGAAGTCGCTCTGCAGCGTTTCGGTGGCGGCCAGCGCGCGCACCATGGTGTTGAAATTGGCATAGGTGGTGTGCATTTCGCCCAGACCTTCGGGCATGGACAACTGCACGGAAAAGTCGCCTTCCGCCACCTGGCTCATGGCGCGGCTCAGCCGCGTGATGGGCGAAAGGAAAAAGCGGCTGGTGACCATCGTGATGATGGTGCCCAGTACAACGCTGATGAGAATCATCCACACCTCGTTGGGCACGCTCACGGTTTTCCGGGTGAGAAACTCAATGAGGATGGTGATGAGCGCGGACACGCCCAGCGATATGCACAGGATGGCAAAGGTGCAGATGACAAAATAGGACTGCATATGGTCGCTGCTGTGCTGACGGCGCTTTTTCATGATTTTTTCACCACCTTGTAGCCGATGCCGCGAATGGTGACGATTTCAAAATCCGGATTGTCGCGGAAGCGCTCGCGCAGGCGGCCGATGTGCACATCCACCGTGTGCGGGTCGGTTTCGGTATCCAGCCCCCAGATGTCGTCCATGATCTGCTGGCGGGTGAAGATGCGCCCAGGCGCCGCCGCCATTTTATAAAGCAGCTGGAACTCCTTTTGCGGCAGCGTCACGCGTTCGCTGCCGGTGGTGACGATCATTTCGTCATATTGCAGCGTGGTGCCGCCCAGCACCTCACGGCGCTCGGAAATCATCTGCGCGCGGCGCAGCAGCGCGCCCACGCGCAGCACCATTTCGTTCACATTGATGGGCTTCACCATATAATCATCCGTGCCGGAGAGAAAACCGCGGCGCATATCATCGAAGGCGTCCTTGGCAGTAATCATCAGCACGGGGATATTCATGCCGGCTTCGCGCAGCGAGCGCACCAGCTCATATCCATCCATCACGGGCATCATGATATCCGAAATGATCAGATCGATATACTCGTGCTCCAGCACGTCCAGCGCCTGCTGACCGTTGCCCGCCTCCAGCGCGGCATAGCCGCTGCGCTGCAGCACGCGCGCAAACAATTGCCGCAGCTCCCGATCATCTTCCACTACCAGCACCTTGAACATGGGCGTTCCTCCCGGATTCTTCATTACAGACGAAATGATACCATGGCGTTGTCAATTCTATATCAACGAAAAGGCAAAAGAAAGGCGGGGAAGAGCGGTCTCTTCCCCGCGATGGAGCACCGGATCAATAGTCTGTGCGCTTGCCGCCCAGCGTGATTTTGTAGCCTTCGGGCATGCGCGCGCGCTCTTCTTCGGCGTAGTTGAACTGATCGTCCAGCACGGGATAGAAGGAATACTTGGGCTGACGGGCGGGGCTTTCCATCACACGGTCGTCCTTGACGGGGCAGCAGTCGGAAGCCATATGCGCATCGAGCTTTTTCTTGAGCTCCATCACGCGCGGGTTGCTCTCGTCATATTTGTTCACTTCATCCGGGAAGGAATCGAAATAGAAGTAATGATCGCCGATGGCGGTGTACACCAGCTTGTCATGGCCGGTGGCCACCATGTAGGTGCCCACAGTGCCGTTGCCATACTGCGAATAGACCTCCTCGTGGGATTCGGCCATCAGATCCACGCCGTCGTATTCGGCCTTGTCATAGCCGATGCCGCAGGCGGACAGCAGCGTGGGCGCAAGATCGACCAGCGAGGCGGGATCGTGACGGATTTCATGCGCCTGACCGGGCATCTTCATCATGAAGGGAATATTGGCAGCGGCATCCAGCATGGTGCGCTTGCCCATGGAGCCGTAGTCGCCCATCATATCGCCATGGTCGGAGGAGAAGACGATGATGGTGTCGTCATACATGCCCTTCTTCTTGAGCATGTCGATGATGCGGCTGATCTGATAATCCACAAAGGAGATGCAGGCGTAATAATGCTGATGCAGCAGCTCCAGACGGCGGGGAGAGATGCCCAGTGCGTCGCAGGTGTAGCGGTTGCGCAGCAGGTCGGCATAGCTCTCAAAATCCTCGGGAATGAAGGGCTTCACATCGAACGGGCCGCGGTACATCTTGTTCCACGGAGCCGGCGGGCAGAACGGCGGATGGGGATGAATGAAGGAGGCCATCAGGAACACAGGCTCCTTGTCCGGGTCGATCTGTTCGAGGAACTCCACCGCGCGGTCGCCCACCCACTGCGTGGGATGCGCTTCCATGGGCAGCTGGGAAACCTGGGGAATATAGTACAGCTCGGTGCGCTGACCGTTGTAATCGGCAACGTTCTTGAACGGGCCGGACTTGATCCATTTGGTGCTGTCTCTTATACACATCTGACGCTGCCGACGAAGGCTTAGGTGTA
>CAMGDO010000099.1 GCA_946042585.1 uncultured Clostridia bacterium | reverse complement strand
AGCCCGACGTGGATTCGATCGAGGGCTTGTCCCCAGCCATCTCCATTGATCAGAAGACCACCGCGCGCAACCCGCGCTCGACAGTGGGCACGGTCACGGAGATTCACGACTATCTGCGCCTGATGTATGCGCGCATCGGCACGCCGCACTGCCCGCAGTGCGGGCGGGAAATCCGCCAGCAGAGCGTGGATGAGATCGTTGCGTCCGTCTTGTCCCTGCCCGAGGGGACGCGCATTCAGCTGCTTGCGCCCGTGGTGCGCGCCCGCAAGGGCGAGCATGCAAAGCTGCTGGAGCAGGCGCTCAGGGACGGCTTTCTGCGCGTGCGCATTGACGGCGAAATGTATGCGCTGGACGAAACGCCGGCCCTTGACAAGCAGAAAAAGCACACCATCGATATCGTGGTGGATCGCCTGATTGTGCGCGACAGCGTGCGCCAGCGCCTCACCGACAGCCTGGAAACCGCCATGAAGCAGTCAGGCGGGCTGGTCACCGTGCAGCAAACCGAAACGGGCAGCGAAACGCAGTATTCGCAGAATTACGCCTGCCCGGAATGCGGCGTCAATATAGAAGAGCTTGCGCCGCGCATGTTCTCCTTCAACAATCCCTACGGCGCCTGCCCGACCTGCTCGGGACTGGGCACGCTGATGAAAATCAGCCCCGATCTGTGCATTCCCGACCGGGACAAAAGCCTGTCGGAGGGCGCCGTCAGCTGCATGGGCTGGAACAGCGGTGAAAAGGGCTCCTTTGCCAACAGCATGTTTTCGGCGCTGGCCGACGCATACGGCTTTTCCATGGACGTGCCGGTGAAGGAGCTGCCCAGGAGCGCCATGGATGTGATTCTCTACGGCACAAAGGGCAAAAAAATCCCCGTGTTTTATGAAAGTGTAAACGGGCGGGGAGAATACAATACCGCCTTTGAGGGCGTCGTCAATTCGCTGGAGCGCCGCTACCACGAAACGGGCAGCGAGAGCATGAAGGCCGCCTATGAGGAGCTGATGAGCCATGAGCGCTGCCCGGACTGCGGCGGTCTGCGACTGAAAAAGGAAGCGCTGGCCGTCACCGTGGGGGGCAAAAACATCGCCGAGGTGTCGGATATGAACATCCGCGCCGCGCGCGCGTTTCTGTCTTCCCTTGCGCTTACATCCACCCGGCGGATGATCGCAGCGCCCATTCTGAAGGAAATTGACAACCGCCTGGGCTTTCTGTGCGATGTGGGGCTGGACTATCTCACGCTGTCGCGCGCGGCGGCTACGCTTTCGGGCGGCGAGGCGCAGCGCATCCGCCTGGCCACGCAGATCGGCTCGGGGCTGGTCGGCGTGCTCTATATTCTGGATGAGCCCAGCATCGGCCTGCATCAGCGCGACAATGCGCGGCTGCTTTCCACCCTGCGTCACCTGCGGGATCTGGGCAACACGCTGATTGTGGTGGAGCACGATGAGGAAACGCTGCGCAGCGCGGACTATGTGGTGGATATCGGCCCGGGCGCGGGCGAGCATGGCGGCAGCATCGTTGCCTGCGGCACGGTGGAGGACATCATGCAGACCCCCGGCTCCATCACCGGCGATTATCTGGCAGGCCGGCGCAGCATTGCCATTCCTCCCGTCCGCCGCACGCCCAGAGGATATCTCACCGTGCGCGGCGCGCGCGAGCATAATCTGAAAAACATCGACGTTGCCTTCCCACTGGGCGTTTTGTGCTGCGTCAGCGGCGTCAGCGGCAGCGGCAAATCCAGTCTGGTCAACGCCATCGTGCACAAAACGCTGGCGCGTGATCTGAACCGCGCCCGCACCCGCCCCGGCGAATGCGACGGCATCGAGGGTATGGAGCAGCTGGACAAGATCATCTGCATCGACCAGAGTCCCATCGGCCGCACGCCGCGCAGCAATCCCGCCACCTATACCGGGCTGTTTGATCTGATCCGCAAGGTGTTTGCCCAGACCAACGAAGCCAAGGTGCGCGGCTACCGCGAGAACCGCTTTTCCTTCAATGTCAAGGGCGGGCGGTGCGAAGCCTGCTCGGGCGACGGTCTGCTCAAGATCGAGATGCATTTTCTGCCCGATCTTTATGTTCCCTGCGAGGTGTGCGGCGGTAAGCGCTATAACCACGAAACATTGCAGGTCAAATACAGGGGCTGCTCCATCGCGGATGTGCTGGACATGACGGTGGAGGAGGCCATGCGCCTGTTTGAGAATCATCCGCAGATCATGAACAAGCTGCGCACGCTCAGCGACGTGGGACTGGGCTATATGCGGCTGGGACAGGCCAGCACCACGCTGTCGGGCGGCGAAGCCCAGCGCGTCAAGCTGGCCACCGAGCTGAGCCGCCGCGCCACAGGACGCACGATGATTCTGCTGGACGAGCCCACCACCGGGCTGCATGTGGATGACGTCAGCCGTCTGGTGCGCATTTTGCAGCAGCTGACCGACGCGGGCAACAGTGTGCTGGTCATTGAGCACAATCTGGACGTGCTCAAGACCGCCGATTATCTGATCGACCTGGGGCCGGAGGGCGGCGACCGGGGCGGCGAGGTGGTCGCCTGTGGCACGCCCGAGGAGGTTGCCGCCGTGGAAAAGAGCTATACCGGACAGTTTCTGCGCCGCGCGGGCGTAGCGCCCCTGCGCTGACCGCTTGCGCATCCCGCGCTGCCGGGCTATAATACTGTCATCTTCTGTTTCCGGAAAGGATGATTTTGTGATTCATTTTGAATGCGACTATACCGAGGGCGCGCACGAGAGCATTCTGCGCCGCCTGACGCAGACCAATCTGTGCCAGACTGTGGGCTATGGCGAGGACGAATACTGCGCCAGCGCGCGGGAGAAGATTCTCTCTGCCTGTCAGGCGCCCCGGGCGCAGGTGCATTTTCTGGTGGGCGGCACGCAGGCCAACGCCACGGTGATCGCCTCCATTCTCCGTCCCCATCAGGGCGTTCTGTGTGCCGACACCGGCCATATCAACGTGCACGAAACGGGCGCGATTGAAGCCACCGGGCACAAGGCGCTGCCCCTGCCCGGCGTCAATGGCAAAATCACCGCCCGTCAGGTGGAGGACGCTGTGCGCGGACACTATGCCGACGGCACGCATGAGCACATCGTGCAGCCTGCGATGGTGTATATTTCGCACCCCACCGAGGGCGGTTCGCTCTATTCGCTGTCTGAACTGACGGCGCTGTCTGATACCTGCCGGGCGCTGAGCATTCCTCTCTTTGTGGACGGCGCGCGGCTGGGCTACGGGCTGGCGGCGGGCGATGTGACGCTGCCCGATCTGGCGCGACTGTGCGATGTTTTCTACATCGGCGGCACCAAGTGCGGCGCGCTCTTTGGCGAGGCGGTGGTCATTGTCAACCCTGCCCTGCAAAAGGATTTCCGCTATCATATCAAGCAGCGCGGCGGCATGCTCGCCAAGGGACGGCTGCTGGGCTTGCAGTTTGATACGCTGTTTACCGACAATCTGTATCTGCGCATCAATGAAAACGCCGTGCGTCAGGCGATGCGAATCCGCGACGCCTTTGCAGACAGGGGCATTTCGATGCTCTACGAATCCCCCACCAATCAGCAGTTCCCCGTGCTCACCCACGCCCAGCGAGAAAAGCTGGCGCAGCAGTTCATCTTTTCCTTCTGGCAGAAGGTGGATGATACGCACGACGCGGTGCGCTTCTGCACCAGCTGGGCCACCACGGAGGAAAACCTTCAGGTGCTGCTTTCCGCCATTGAAAGCCTGTAAGCTTCCGGGAAGCAGCTGCAGCAATATTTCTTCCGATCGCTCTTCGTCAAAACGAAGGGCGATTTTTTTCGCGCTTTTTCGCTCCCTGCATCGACAGGCGCGTAAGAAAGGACGCGCTATGATGGGGCGCAGGGAGGAAGTGAAAGGATGGTCATCGCGGGCGAATGGTATGTGTGCGTGAACCTGCTGATGGACATGATATGCCTGCTGGCGGCATCGCGCCTGAGCTCGCTGCGCGCACGGGCAGGAAGGATTTTTCTGTCTGCACTGGCGGGCACGCTGCTGTCCATGGCGGCGCTGCGCATATGGGGGGCGCGCGCCGGCGTGTATGCCGCGCTGCCATTGGCTGCGCTGATGGCGCTGCTGGCGTTTGGGCTGCACCGCGCGCCGCGGGGTACCCTGCAGCTGTTTCTGATGGGTCTTATGGCAGCGGGCATCGCGCAGCGGCTGCATGTGCTGGGAATGCGCGTGCTGTCAGCCACGGTCGCCTGTGTGCCGGCGGCTGCGTTTGCCGCATATCTGCTGGTGCGACACCAGTCGAAGGCAGGGGAGCGGGCGGACGTCCGCCTGCTCTTTGAGGGCGGCGGCGTGACGCTCAACGGCATGGTGGACACGGGAAACATGCTGCGCGATCCGGTGACGGATCTGCCGGTGGTGGTGGTGGGATACCGGGCGGTGAGCGCCTATATGCCGCCCGGCATGGCGTGCGACCGGCTGGAGACGCTTCCGCGCGGATTCCGGCTGATCTGCGTGCGCACGGCGGCGGGCAGGGGGATGCTGATGTGCTTTAGACCCCGGGCGCTGTATGTGCGCTGCGGGCGTGTGTGGAGGGCGGCTGACGCGGTGGTGGCGGTGTCGGGAACGCTGGAAGGACAGCGCGCGCTTTTGCCGCCGACGCTGAATCTGTAAATGAGGAGGGTGAACGGGAATGGATGTGAAAAGGCAGCTGTATGCGCTGTGGGCGAAGATATGTGCTGATCCGCTGTATTACATTGGCGGGGCGGAGCCGCTGCCGCAGCCGCTGACGCGCGAGGAGGAGATGGAGCTGGTGAAAAAGCTGCCGGAGGACGACGGCACGGTGCGCTCCATTCTCATTGAGCGCAATCTCCGGCTGGTGGTGTTCATTGCGCGGAAGTTTGAAAACACGGGCGTGGGGCTGGAGGATCTGATTTCCATCGGCACCATCGGTCTGATCAAGGCGGTCAACACCTTCGACCCCGAAAAGAAAAACAAGCTGGCCACCTATGCTTCGCGCTGCATCGAAAACGAAGTGCTCATGCATCTGCGGCATACGGCGCGCATAAGATACGAGGTGTCGC
>CAMGDO010000098.1 GCA_946042585.1 uncultured Clostridia bacterium | reverse complement strand
CAGGAATAAAAGGAGGTATAAGCATATGTCTGAAACCACATACCGCGAATCCTGTGCGCAGTGGCTGCGCGATTTCGCTTCCGATACCGCCCTGGTCAACGAACTGTCCGCCATCACGGATGAAAAGCAGCTCGAGGATCGTTTCTATACCGACCTGTCCTTTGGCACCGCCGGCATGCGCGGCGTATTGGGCTATGGCACCAACCGCATGAATGAATACGTCATCCGCCGCGCCACCCGCGGTCTGGCGCTGTTCATCAATACCCATCCCGAATGGGCGTCGCGCGGCGTCGCCATCGCCTATGACAGCCGCCACCGCAGCGACGCCTTCGCCCGGGAAACGGCGTTGACACTGTGCGCCGCGGGCGTAAAGGCGTATCTGTTTGAATCGCTGCGCCCCGTGCCCATGCTCAGCTATGCCGTTCGCCATCTGGGCTGCATCGCGGGCGTGGTCATCACCGCCTCGCACAATCCCCCGCAATACAACGGCTACAAGGTGTACTGGGAGGACGGCGCGCAGCTTTCCCCCGAGGCGGCGGGCGAGGTGACGCGCTATATCTCCGCCCTGCCCTATGCCGGCACGCCCGTGATGGACGAGGAGACGGCGCTGCGCAAGGGGCTTTTGCACATCATCGGCAAGGCCGAGGTGGATGACGACTACATCGAAATGGTCAAGGGGCTGTCCGTATGCCCCGATCTGCTTGCCGCCGAGGGCAAAAACCTTCGCATCGTCTACACCCCCCTGCACGGCTCAGGCAATCTGCCGGTGCGCCGCATGCTCGACGAGGTGGGCATCAAAAACGTCACGGTCGTTCGCGAGCAGGAAGCTCCCGACGGCGATTTCCCCACGGTGTCCGCTCCCAATCCCGAAGACCCCGCCGCCTTCAAATACGCCATTCCCCTGGCGCAGCAGGTGGGCGCCAGCGTGGTGTTCGGCACCGATCCGGACTGTGACCGCATGGGCGTATCCGTGCGCGACAGCGAGGGCGTGTTCCGCACGCTCACGGGCAACCAGATCGGCTGTCTGCTGCTGAGCCATGTGCTGGAGCAGAAGCGTCTGAGCGGCACGCTGCCCGCAAACGGCGCCATCTGCAAGAGCATCGTGTCCACCGAGATGGCGCGCGCCATCGCAGCGGATTACGGTGTGACCTGCTTTGATACGCTGACGGGCTTCAAATTCATCGGCGAAAAGATTCAGCAGTTCGAGGAAACGGGCGAGTATTCCTTCCTTTTCGGCTTTGAAGAAAGCTATGGCTTCCTCAGCGGCACCCAGGTGCGCGACAAGGACGGCGTCAACGCCTCCCTGCTGCTGTGCGAGGCGGCGTGCGTGTGCATGCACGAGGGCATCACGCTCTATGACCGCCTGCAATCCCTCTATGCGCGCTATGGCGCTTACAGCGACCGCGTGACCAGCCGCACCCTGCCCGGCAAGGACGGCCTGAACCGCATGAAGCAGATGATGCAGGCGCTGCGGCAGAATCCGCCCGCCGCCTTTGGCGATGTGCGCGTCACCGCCGTGCGCGACTATCTCACCGGCCTTCGCACCGAAAACGGCGTGCAGACCGAAATGGGGCTTCCCGCCTCCGACGTGCTCTATTTCGAGCTGGCCGACGGCAGCTGGCTGTGCGTGCGTCCCAGCGGCACCGAGCCCAAGATCAAGCTCTATGTGAGCGCCAGGGAAACGACCATGGACAAGGCCGACGCGCTGGCTGAAGCGCTGCTTGAGCACGCCGGTCAGGCGCTGGCATGACAAATCCTGTCTATTTGCCGAAATATTTCGCATTTTGCTTGACTTTGTAACAAAAACGTAATACAATGCAAGTGGAATATTCTGCGCACGGGCGCAATACGAGGTGGGCTATGAACACATTCTCTTCCAAACACCAGCATTCCGTCATACAGCGCGCGCTGTGCCTGCTGATGCTGCTCACGCTGCTGGCAGGCCTGATTCCTGTCGCTTCCGCGGGAGACGCCGAGTACGGCTATGTCAATTACGATCAGGTGCGTTTCCGCAAGCAGACGGGCAGCACCGTCGTGTGGTGCTATCTGGATACGGGCTGGGTCTGCGAAATCCGCAGTGTGAAGGGTGACTATTACTATGTCGTCACCAACATTCCCAACCACCTGGACCGTGAATACTACGGCTATATCCACAAGGACTATCTGACGAAGATGACTGAGGAAGAGGTCTCCGCGTGGAACACCAAGGGCGGAAACGCCGCGCTGGTGGAGACGGAAAGCTCCTCCGGCAGCGGAAGCACGGGCTCTTCCGGCAGCGGAGAAAGCTCCTCCACCGTTCCGTCCTATGCCGGCTTCCTGCGCCCGGCCAATGCCAGCACCAATTATTACAGCTTTGACGGCAACACCCTGACCAGCCTGGGGCTGCTTTCGCAGTCTGAGGCCTATTATGTGACGGGCACCGCCACCATCGGCGACAATCTCTACTATATTATCACCGTCAACGGCGTGCTCAACTGCTATGTGCTCGCCAGCAACATGACCACGCTGGACAGTGGCTCGGGCTCGGGCTCCGGCTCCGGCTCCGGCTCCGGCAGCGGCTCGGGCTCTTCCGTGGCCACGCCCGCGCCCGGCGACACGGGCACCGTGTACATCACGCCCGCGGGCAATACCAACCTGCGCTCCTCCGCCGCCATGCTTTCGGGCAATGTGCTGGCCAAGATCCCGCAGGGCAAGCAGCTTCCCTATTATTACACCGTCAAGAGCAACGGCCGCACCTGGTATTACTGCTATGACGAGACCAGCGGCCAGTTCGGCTATATCCTGGGCACATGCGTATCCGTGCTCAAGGAGCTGCCCACCCAGGCGCCTACCGCCGTCGTAGCCACCGCCACGCCGCAGCCCGGCACCGGCGCGTCGGTCATCGGCTATATCAAGATCACGCCCGATGGCAAGACCAACATCCGCAAGCAGACGCAGGTGAACGCCAACAACGTGGTGGCGAAGGCGGAAAAGGGCGACGTGCTGCCCTACTATGCCGCCCCCGTCGTCAACGGCTCCACCTGGTACTATGTCTATCACGCCGGCAAGGAAGTATTCGGCTATGTGCTGGGCTCCTGCGCCGAAAAGACCACCTCTTCGGGTGATTCCATCGCTCCCACCGCGCCCGTCGCAGTGCCCACCGCCAAACCCGGCGGCAGCACGCTGCTGGGCTATATCAAGCTCACCTATGGCGGCGTCAACCTGCGCAGGAGCACCAGCACCTCCTCCGCGCAGCTGGGCCAGTTTGACAAGGGCACCATCTTCCCCTACCATGCCACCGAAACCGTCAGCGGCGTCACCTGGTACAAGGTGACCACCGACAAGGGCGTAACCGGCTATATCCATGGCAAGTACTGCGCCATCAGCGACGCCAGCGGCAACATCAGCGGAGAAGGTTCCTCCGATGTTTCCAGCGGCCTGCTCTACACCACCAAGGACAAGGTGTATCTGCGCAAGAGCGCTTCCTCCTCCGCCGGTGTGTACGGACAGATCGCCAAGGCCAACACCGTGCTGAACATCGTGGGCGCTTCCCGGAAGGCCAACGGCTATACCTGGTACAATGTAGCATACGGCGGCAATATCGGCTATATCCGCAGTGACTGCGCCGCCGTGATGAGCAAGGAGCAGGAGGAAGCCTATAAGAACAGCGGCATCATCCCCACGCCTACCCCCACGCCCACGCCCGCGCCCAAGCCCACCAACGTCATTCAGCTGATCAAGGACAACGTGTGGCTGCGCAAGTCGCCCTCCACTTCGGCGGGCACCGCCGGGCAGGCGCGATTGAACGCGGTGTTTGAGTTCAACTCCACCACCAAGGTGGGCTCTTCTCTCTGGTATCAGGTGAATTTCAACGGCACTTCCTGCTATATTCTGGGCAGCTGCGCCCGCGTTCTCACCGATGCGGAGTATAACGACTATCTCTCCAGCCAGCCCACGCCCACGCCGTCTCCCACGCCCACGCCCCGACCCGATTCCTCGCTGCTGAGCGACGTGATGCTCACCACGATTGACAAGGTCATCGTGCGCGCCAGCTATTCGTCCTCCTCCAAGCAGGTCGGCTATATCTACAGCGCGAACACCGTCGGCAAGTGGACAGGCTCCATCCAGAGCGACGGCAAGAACGACTGGTACAGCGTACAGATCAAGGGCATCACCGGCTGGATTCGCGGCGATCTGATGCGCGTGCTGACCAAGACCGAGGCCGCCAACTATGACAAGACGGGCGATCCCGACGCCAAGCCCGAGGCCTCCTATACCAGCCTGAAGAAGGGAGACACGGGCACGGCCGTCACCAATCTGCAGACCCGTCTGGCCGAGCTGGGCTATCTGACCGTCGCGCAGATCAATGGCACCTTCGGCACCGCCACCTACAACGCCGTGGCCAAGTATCAGGAGGATCATGATCTGCCGGTGGACGGCATCGCCACCTCCGCCACGCAGCACTCGCTCTATGGCACAGTGGAAAAAGGCACCTATGAAAACGGCTCCTCCGCCACTGTCAAGCTCTATATGCCCGAGCTGATCGACTGGTACACCGGCGGCATCCAGAGCATCTTCAAGAAGGGCTACACCGCCGTCGTCACCGATGTGCGCACGGGCATCTCCTTCAAGGTCAAGCGCTGGAGCGGCGCCTATCATGCCGACGTAGAGCCGCTTACCGCTGCCGATACCGCCGCCATGTGCCGCATCTACAAGGTGAAGACCGCGCAGGAAATCAGCGACAAGAACCTGTATCAGCGCCGTCCGATTCTGCTCACCATCAACGGTCACAGCTATGCTGCCTCCATGTATGGCGTACCGCATAACTACCCCGAAGGCGACACCATCAACGACAACGACTTCTACGGCCAGTTCTGCATCCACTTCGTCAATTCCAAGACCCATGCAGGCAACAAGGTGGACGTGGCCTGCGCGGCCAACAACTGGTTCGGCCATCAGGAAGCCATTATGGAAGCGTTCAACACGGCAGCGAAGAAGCTCGGTATCACGAAATAATGCCTGTCTCTTATACACATCTCCGAGCCCACGAGACGTAGAGGAATC
>CAMGDO010000097.1 GCA_946042585.1 uncultured Clostridia bacterium | reverse complement strand
TACACCTAAGCCTTCGTCGGCAGCGTCAGATGTGTATAAGAGACAGCCACCAGCCGTATAGGAACAGGAGAAACGCCGCCATCAGCGCAGAAATGAATAGATACGAGCCGATCAGCAGCTGACGCGGGGTATCCGCACTGGCGGCAAAAAAAGCGCCGATGGCGGTGAAATCCTGATTGAACTGCTTGACCGGAAGAACGAATACATATTGATAGGTGCGAAAGAGCAGCAAAAAGAAGGGAATGCCCCATATCAGCCCGGAGAAAATGCGGACAATTCCAGCCAGAACAAGCCTGGGATAGGGGGACAGATGCAGGGGACGGTTATCGTCTTTGCGCACCAGACGCACCATGGAATATGCCGCATGGGAGCGCATTGGAAAGACCAGCAGCAGATACAGGAGCGCTGTCAGGATGCAGGGCGGCACACAGGCAGGAAGGCTTCCAATGTGGAGCTGAACATCAAAAATAAAACAGACGATCAGCGGCAGAAGCGCCAGCAGACGCACGCCCAGCTGCAAAAGAAAAATGCGCAGAACACTGGGAAACCTGCGCGTACAGGCCTTAAAGGCAATACGGCCGACGGAGAACCGGGCAGTTGCAGAACTCATGGAACCTCCTGACGCTCTGAAATTTGCTATCATTATATACGATTCTGTGAGAAATTGCAAAGAAAAAACACATGGCAGAGAGCGGGCGACATTACACATAAGACACAGAAGAAAAATTTGAAATAAATTGCCATATGTGCTTGACAGATGGCCGATACTCTGATATAATACATCCTGCGCCTGAGAAAAGGGCGGGGTTGTGTCTGGGTGTAGCGCAGCTTGGTAGCGTGCTTGAATGGGGTTCAAGAGGCCGAGAGTTCAAATCTCTCCACCCAGACCAATAAAAGCCCTGAAATCGTGATGATTTCAGGGCTTTTTTCTGTATGGCAGATACGCCGCCAGCGTAGGGTTGATAAACAACGCTGGCAATGCTACAACAATATGCACGGTTCATAAGGGGGGACGTATGCATGGATGTATGGCAGCTGGATGAAAAGGAATACCGGGGCAGGGAATACCGCACGACCTATGCGTCAAACGGGTTTTATGAAATAAAGGAGCGCGAGAACGGGTTTGATTTTGTTTATCGGGCCTTTCCGCAGACAAGGACATTTGAACTGCACGATACGATTCTGTCTGACTGGCTGGAGGAGCCTGTTCTGTACGGGGCCTTTGAGGAAAACCATCTGATTGGCTTTGCGGAGGGCTTTCTGGAAAAATGGAACAATCGCTTCCGGATCAGCAATATCTGCGTGCTGGAGGAAAGCAGCCGTCGCTGCGGCGCGGGCAGGATGCTGATGGAACGGATGCTTCAGACGGCGCGCCGCAGCGGGGCGAGGATGGCGGTGCTGGAGACACAGAGCTGCAATGAGCGCGCCATTGCCTTCTATCGCAGAATGGGTTTTGCAGTGATCGGCTTTGATCTGTATGCATATTCCAATGAGGATCCAAAGCGGCAGGAGGTGCGAATTGAAATGGGCAGGTGCCTGTTGTAAACGCTGCGGCAAAGAACAATAAAAAAACGAAAACCGCGGTTGACAAATCTACAGACAGACGGTATAATGCGCTTAATTGAACATGAAACCGTAGAGGCGAAAGTAAAACCTTCATGGGCGCTTACAGAGAGCGGACGATGGTGGAAATTCCGCAGAAAGCCGGGAGGTCAAATGGGTCGCTGAGGGAAAGGTGAACGGTGCAATGCCAAGTAGCCGGAACGTATCCCTGCGTTAAAGGGGAGGAGCGTGTTGGCGCTCTGTGAGGACTGCGTCATGGCAGTCAAAATGAAGGTGGCACCGTAGGTCGAGTACCTGCCCTTTGTGTTTTCGGCACAGAGGGCAGTTTTTCATTCCCCGTGATAAACCGGGTCGTTTCCGCGGACGGCGCCGGATATTAGTTGAAAAGATAAGACAGGAGGACACTCACATGAAACGTATTGCAGGGCTGATTCTGGCAGTAATGATGATTTTGACGGCGACCATTGGCGGCGCATTTGCGGCGGACAGGCTTCAGATCGGTATTGTCATTCAGAAAGAAAACGGCGCTTTTCTGGATATGAAGCAGGGAATTCTGAACAAGCTGGAAGAGAATGGCTATACGAGCGAGAACACGGATATTGTGTATCAATGCGCGCAGGGCGACGCGACGGCGCTGGCGACCATCTGCAATTCGATGGATGGATATGATCTGGTATTCTGTATCGCTACGCCTGCATCGCAGCAGTTTGTCAATATGGAGAGCGACACGCCCTGCTTCTTCTGCTCGGTGTCCGCGCCTGTGGCGGCGGGGCTGCTTTCGGCCATGGAGACGCCGGATAAAAACGCAACCGGCACAAGCAACGCGATTCCTGTGGGCGATATCTTTGCGCTGGCGGATGTGCTCACGCCCGGTATTGAGTGCTATGGCCTGATTTATTCCACCAGCGAAACCAACGCGGTGAACACAGTCAAGGCATGCATGGAGTATCTGGATGGAAAGGGCGTGCGCTATGTGGCCAAGACGGTCAATCATTCCGCAGAGGTGGCCATGGTGACCGAAGCGCTGATCAGCGACGGATGCGATGCGATCTTTGTGCCCAATGATTCCAATGTGCAGGCAGGCGTCACCGCGCTGGCTGAGCTTTGCGATGAATACAAAATTCCCACCTATTGCTCGTCCGCTACGACCGTTATGTCCGGATGCCTGGCAACCATTGCCATTGACGACGTCGGCATTGGTGAAAAGACGGCTGAAATGGCGCTCACCTATCTGAACGGTACGGCGCTTGCTGATATTCCGTCGGTGGTGGTGTCGGCGGACTATGTGAGCATCAACACCGCCATGCGCGATGCGCTGGGCCTGGATATCACAAGCGATACGCTGCAGGTTGGCGAGACGGTATATACCGTGAGCTATCTGGGCAAATAACACAAATAACATCTGCATGGAAACGGAAGTGTAAGTATGGCGCTGTATATTGTTGCGCTGCAGGAAGGCTTTTTGTATGGCATTCTTGCGCTGGGAATCTATCTGTCGCTTCGTGTGCTGAATCTGCCGGATCTGACAACGGAAGGCAGCTTCGGCTTTGGCGCTGCGATTGCCGCGATTACGGCTGCAGCGGGGCATCCCATGCTTTCACTTCTGTTTGCCGTGCTGGCTGGCGCTGCGGCCGGCATGACAACGGGGCTTTTGCAGACGAAGCTGAAAATCCATCCGGTGCTGGCCGGTATCATCACCATGAACGGGCTTTACACCGTGAACCTGATGGCGATGGGAACGACGAATCTGAGCATCGGGTCGGCAAACTCGCTGTTCAGGATGCTGTATAAATGCTTTACGCTGACGCCCTATGAGAAAAAGCTGATGGGCGCGGCAGCTGCCGCCGTGATGGGCTTACTGGTGCTGGCGCTGATGATTCTCTTTTTCAAAACCCATCTTGGCATGTGCATTCGCGCAACGGGCGATAATCCCGATATGGTGCGCGCATCGTCCATCAATGCGGATCGAACCAAGCTGGTGGGATTGTGTATATCCAATGCGCTGGTGGCGCTGTCCGGCGCGCTGATTGTGCATTACAGCGGCTATGCCGATATCAACGCTTCGTCCGGAACGCTGGTATACGGGCTTGCAGCGGTCATCATCGGCGAAACGATCTTTGGCCGCTCCGGGCCGACTCGCGGTCTGATTGCCGCCATGACAGGCTCTGTGGTGTACAAGCTGATTGTAACGCTGGTGGTGGATTGGAATCTGTTTGGTGAATACAGCGCGAACATGATGAAGCTGATGTGCGCGGTGATTGTGGCGTGCACGCTGGCGATTCCCGCTGTAAGGCAGTATGGCTGGCAGAAAAAGCTGATGCGGGAGGCAAAAAAGCATGCTTGAACTGAGGGGACTGGAAAAGACTTTTGCCCGGGGGACGGTGAATGCGCATACGGCGCTTCGGCAGGTGTCGCTGCATCTTCAGCATGGCGAATTTGTCACGGTCATTGGCTCCAATGGCGCAGGAAAATCCACCCTGTTCAACGCCATTTGCGGCACCTTCCTGTGCGATGCGGGGCACATACTGCTGGATGGAAAGGACATCACATTCCTGCCTGAGCATACGCGCGCCCGGCAGATCGGGCGGGTGTTTCAGGATCCGATGAAGGGCACGGCGCCGGGCATGACGATTGAGGAAAATATGGCGCTGGCGTACACGCGCGCGCACAGCGGGCCGTTTTCGATGGCGCTGAGCAAAAAGAAGTTCCGTCTGTTCCGGGATGCCCTGGCGCGCTATGAGATGGGGCTGGAAGACAGGATGAAAACGAAGGTTGGCCTGCTCTCCGGCGGACAGCGGCAGGTGGTGACGCTGCTGATGTGTACGCTGGTGACGCCCAGATTGCTGCTGCTGGATGAGCATACGGCGGCGCTCGACCCTGCGACAGCGGAAAAAATCATGGCGATTACCAATCAGATTGTCCGGGAAAACAACATTACGACCATGATGATCACGCATAATATCCGCTCTGCCCTGACAACGGGCAGCAGAACGATCATGATGGATGCAGGGCAGATCATTCTCGATCTTTCAGGCGAAGAACGCGAGCAGATGACGATGGAACGGCTGCTCAAGATGTATTCCGAGAAAAAGAAGGAGGAGCTGGACAATGACCGGATGCTGCTTGGATGAGAGGCGGCCTTCGCTGCGATACGGCAAGGGCGCGGTGACGATGGATCTGACCGGGGCGGCTTCCGTCAAGTATCTGTATGGCAGCGAGATGCCGGCGATAGAGAATCTGGATGATGCGTTCCGGCGGGCCGTTGAGGAGGAATGCGTTGGCGCTCCTTTGCGGGAGCGCGTGCACTCCGGCGACCGGGTGACGATTATTCTGTCGGATATTACGCGCTTCTGGATGCGGCAGGATAAAATATGCGAACGGCTGGTACGCTATCTGGAAAGCGAATGCGGCGTCGCGGATGACGATATTGCGGTGCTGCTGTCTCTTATACACATCTCCGAGCCCACGAGACGTAGAGGAATC
>CAMGDO010000096.1 GCA_946042585.1 uncultured Clostridia bacterium | reverse complement strand
CAGGCGCGTTGTGTCCACACGGCTTTTGAGAATGCCGGGGGAAATGCCTTCTTCCTTAAGAAAGGTGCGGACTTCCCCTGCATAGATGCCTGCATGAACGATGGAAATACGCCAGACAAACCGGAGTGACAGGGAAAGGACGAATAGCGCGCACAAAGCCAGAAGCCACAAAGTGCAAGCTTTACGGAGGCGGCAAAGGATACGCGACGCGCCGGAGGGGGCAAGCGCGCGCAGGGAGAAACCAAGCGAGGGGATCAGCGCTTCGGCCTGCTTTGCCTGATGATGGGCGCAAGAAAACCGCAGCGTGTGCGCGTCCATGCGTCGGACGTTATACAGGACGATGCCTTCCTTCCGCAGCCTTTCCAGCATGCGCTCGACGCCAAGGCCGCGCAGCTCATAGTTTCTAAGCAGCTTCATGGCGTAAACTCAAGGCTATCGATACGCCCGCTGATCAGCGCATCGTCTTCGCCAAACTGACTGATGGAAAGCGCCTGACCGCTGATGGTGATGAAACCGTTTTCAGAGCGCAGGCGAACACAGCTGTCATCATAGGTCATCAGGCCCCGATGCTGCTCGACCAGCAGCGCATTGCGTCCGCTCAGCACAATCCTGAGCGCGTGCGATGTAGCCTCCGCAGGCAGAATACCATGGAATCGCATCAAAAATCCCCCCGCGTACTGTATGCGCGGGAGGAAGGAAAAGATGACGGAATATCAGATTTTGAACTGGGCGATATCGCTTTCCAGATCAGCGCAGTCGTCCGTGTAGACCTCAAGGGCGATCGGGCGGCTCAGATCAAGCGAGAAGATACCCAGAATCGACTTGGCATCCACCACATGGCGACCCGCGCGCAGATCCATGTCGTAGGGGTAGCGATTGACGATGTTGACGAAGTTCTTCACTTCTTCGGCGAAGCTCAGCTTAATCGGAATGGATTTCATATAAACGAACCTCCTGTTTGTGTATTTGATTGCTGCTAAACATATTATATACCAAATACCGTAAAAATCAAGTGGCGGCATTCAGTTTTTCAATGGCTGCGTCCAGGCGGCGAAGCGTTTCGTCTTTGCCCAGCAGATAGGCGATTTCAAACGCGCCGCCGGGAGTGTTGGCAAGACCGGAAATAGCGATGCGCAGCGGCCACAGAACGGCGCCGTTTTTCCTGCCGGACGCGGCGATGGCCTCCATGACGGTGTCGTGAATCATACTCTCCGACCAGTCGTTGATCCCTTCCAGAACGGGGCGTACCAGCGCAAGCGCTTCCCTGGCTACTTCGGGATTGGTCTTCATCTTTTTGTGGGTGTAGAGCTCCAGATCATATTCGGGCATTTCTGCAAGGAAAGCCACCATATCCGGCACATGGCAGAATACATCGGTGCGGCTCTGCATCAGCTCGGCAAGACGCTTGTAATCGATATTCCGCCCGGCCAGCACCTTATCAAACCAGGGCGTCGCCATGGCCAGATAATCCTCCGGATTCATCCTGGCAATATACTGGGCGTTCATCCAGTCCAGCTTGTTCATGTCAAAGATGCCGGGGGAATTGTTGAGACGGCTGATATCGAACGCCTCGGTCAGCTCATCCATGGAGAAGAACTCGCGGTCGTCGCCGGGATTCCAGCCCACCAGCGCCAGATAGTTGATCAGCGCTTCCTTCAGATAGCCCTTTTCAATAAAGTCGCTGTAATAAGCGTCGCCATCGCGCTTGGACAGCTTGTGCTTGGCGTCGCGCATGACTGTGGTCAGATGAACATACTGCGGGATTTCCCACCCAAAGGCGTTATAGAGCAGGTTGTACTTGGGCGTGGAAGAAAGATACTCCATGCCGCGCATCACATGAGTGATTTTCATCAGGTGGTCGTCAATGACGTTGGCGAAATTGTAGGTGGGCATGCCGTCCTGCTTGATGAGAATCATATCGTCCAGCGTATCGTTGGGGAAGGTGAGGGTGCCGAATACAACGTCCTCATAGGTGGTTTCGCCTGTGGTGGGGCAGTTGAGCCGGATGACATAGGGAACACCCGCGTCAAGCTTTGCCTGCACTTCTTGAGGGGTGAGATGGAGGCAGTGCTTGTCGTATTTGAATACTTCGCCGCGGGCTTCGCAGGCGGCGCGGCGCGCATCCAGCTCCTCCTTGGTGCAGAAGCAGTAATACGCAGCGCCCTTTTCGACCAGCTGCTGAGCATAGGGGAGATACAGGCTCTTGCGTTCGGACTGCACATAGGGGCCGTATTCGCCGCCGATATCAGGGCCTTCATCCCAGTTCATGCCGCAGCCGCGCAGCGTGTCATAGATCACCTCGGTCGCGCCTTCAACAAAGCGCTCCTGATCGGTGTCCTCGATGCGCAGGATGAATTTGCCGCCGTTTTTCTTGGCGAAGAGGTAATTGTAGAGCGCTGTACGCAGCCCGCCCAGGTGCATAAAGCCCGTGGGAGACGGCGCAAAACGCGTTCTGACTTCGTTCATTGGAAGACTGTTCCTTTCTTTGTGTAAATCAGAGCTTGAAGCTGCTCTTGAGGCTGACCACGCGGTTATATACGGCGTTGTCTGCTGTGGAATCGGGATCCTTGCAGAAGTATCCGCACCGCAGGAACTGGAAGGTGTCGCCCACGTCGGCGTTGACAAGCGCATGCTCGCAGTAGCCATGGCTGATCGTCAGGGAATTGGGGGACAGGAAACGGGTGACGTCCTTTTTGTCCGCCGCATCCGCTTTATCCCATTCTTCCGTCATCAGCTGATCATACAGGCGAGCTTCAAAGGCGGCGCAGTCGTTGGCATTTACCCAGTGGATGGTGCCCTTGACCTTGCGGTTGGCGCCCTCGGAGCCGCTGCGGGAATCAAGATCCACCGTGCATTCAATGTGATCGATGGCGCCGTCGTCCGTATGCACCACTTTATCGCAGCGGATAATATAGGCGCCCTTGAGACGTACCTCACCATCCGGCTTGAGGCGGAAGAACTTCTTGGGCGGCTCTTCCATGAAATCTTCCCGGTCAATCCAGATTTCACGGCTGATGGTGACCTTCCGTTCGCCCATTTCAGGATGATCGGGATGGTTTTCCATGATGAGCGTATCCTGCCAGTCCGCCGGCACGTTGGTGAGCACGACCTTGACAGGATCAATGACAGCCATGACGCGGGACGCCTTGTCGCCAAGATCGTCGCGCACACAGGCTTCCAGCATGGCCACATCCACCGTGGAGTCCACCTTTGAAAGGCCGACCATCTCGACAAAGCTGCGGATGGCAGAGCCAGGGAAGCCGCGGCGGCGCATGGCGCACAGCGTGGGCATGCGCGGATCATCCCAGCCGGATACATAGCCTTCCTCGACCAGACGGCGCAGATGACGCTTGCTCATGACGGTGCGGGTGATGTTCAGACGGGCAAACTCAATCTGCCGCGGCCCATGATACACATGCCCGTTGAAGGTGGATTCTTTCTTGAAGCCGGCGTTTTCCACCACCCAGTCATAAAGGGGACGGTGGTTTTCAAATTCAAGCGAGCACAGCGAATGCGTGATGCCCTCCAGCGCGTCGGAAATGGGATGGGCATAGTCATACATGGGATAAATGCACCATTTGCTGCCGGTGCGCCAGTGCTCCTGATACAGAATACGGTACATCGCAGGATCGCGCATGTTGATATTGGGCGAGGCCATATCGATCTTTGCGCGCAGGGTGTATTTCTTTTCCGGGAATTCGCCGTTTCTCATGCGGCGGAACAGATCCAGACTTTCTTCCGCCGGCCGGTCGCGCCACGGGCTGTTTTTTCCGGGCTCAGTCAGCGTGCCGCGGTATTCGCTCATTTCTTCGGGCGTGAGCTCGTCCACATACGCCAAACCCCGTTTGATGAAATCCTCGGCAATTTCGTAGAGCCTGTCGTAATAATCGCTGGCATAGAACAGACCGCCGTTCCAGTCAAAGCCCAGCCAGCGAATGTCACGCTTGATGCCCTCGACATATTCGTTGTCTTCCTTGGCGGGGTTGGTGTCGTCAAAGCGAAGGTTGCAAAGGCCGCCGTATTTTTCAGCGGTGCCAAAGTCGGTGATCAGAGCCTTGCAGTGACCGATGTGCAGATAGCCGTTGGGCTCGGGCGGAAAACGGGTGTGGATCTGTTGACAGCGCTCACTCTCCAGATCCTGGTCAATCGCATCCCAGATAAAATTGGTACGTTCGAGCGCTTCTTCCATAGTGATCCCTCCGTTGTATTACAAGAATAAGACCGCAATGCGGCGGTCTGGAGTGATTATATTCGATTTCGCGCAGAAATACAAGATGGAAGTGCGCATAAATACGAAAGATTTGTTTTTCATCGTTGCATTTGCAGCCAAATTATCGTATAATGTTCAGCAAGTGCAGCCGTGGGGCTGTGCATTGTTATGCTTATCCAAGCTTTCGGAATGGAGGAGTGCATGATGGGATGGATTGGATGGCTGCTCATGTGTGGCGCAGCGCTGTTTCTCGTGTATGTATTCCTTTGCGCGCCCAATCTCGTGCACCGCAAGCTCTCGCACAGGCAGCTGACCGGGCATGACTATGCGCACCGCGGACTGTATAACAACAAAAGCGCTGCACCGGAAAACAGCATGGCTGCCTTTGAAGCGGCTGTGCGCGGCGGATATGGCATAGAGCTGGATGTGCGCGAGACGCGCGACCATGTGCTGGTGGTGCATCATGATGAGACGCTCGAACGCTCCTGCGGCGACAAGCGAAGGGTGTGCGACGTGCCTCTGTCGGAGCTTCAGACATTCAGTCTTTTTGGCTCCAATCAGCATGTTCCCACCCTGGATGAAGTGCTGTCTATGGTGAAGGGACAGGTTCCGCTGATCATTGAGCTGAAAACGGATTTCTACAACACCAGTCTGGCGGGGGCGGTTTACGCGCGGCTGGAACGCTATCAGGGTGTTTACTGCGTGGAGTCGTTTGATCCGCTGTGCATGCGCTGGTTCAGGAAGCATGCGCCCGGCGTGGTGCGCGGGCAGCTGGCGTTTATGCCCTCCACAAAGGATATGCCGTTTGTGGAGGGCATAAACTGTCTCTTATACACATCTGACGCTGCCGACGAAGGCTTAGGTG
>CAMGDO010000095.1 GCA_946042585.1 uncultured Clostridia bacterium | reverse complement strand
TACACCTAAGCCTTCGTCGGCAGCGTCAGATGTGTATAAGAGACAGCGTTACGGCAACGCCCATGCTGGCAGCGGTTTTCACCTTGCTGCTGACGCCCAGGAAGGGGCAGCAGCCCAGGAACTTGGAGAAAATGAAGTTGTTGGTCAGAATGCAGCTGACCATGAACAGCAGAATGTTCATTTCGCAGCCCCCTTCCGCTTATTGCCAATGGCATTGATAATGCCCAGCAGCAGGCCATACACCAGGAAGCCGCCCGCCGGCAGGATCGTCAGAAGCATCGGCTTGTACGCAGTGCCCAGCAGGCTCACGCCAAAGATGGAGCCATTGCCCAGCAGCTCGCGGATGCAGCCAATCAGCGTCAGCGCCAGCGTGAAGCCTGCGCCCATGCCCAGACCATCCACCGCGGAGGCCACCACGCCGTTCTTGCTGGCAAACGCTTCGGCGCGCGCCAGAATAATGCAGTTGACCACAATCAGGGGAATGAAGATGCCCAGACTCTCATACAGAGAGGGCAGATACGCATGCATCAGCAGCTGTACGATGGTCACAAAGGTGCAGATGATGACGATAAAGGACGGAATGCGCACCTTATCGGGAATCACCTTGCGCAGCGCGCTGACCACGATATTGCTGCCCAGCAGCACGAACGTAGCCGCCAGACCCATGCCCAGGCCATTGATGGCGCTGGTGGTCACAGCCAGGGTGGGGCAGGTGCCCAGCACCAGACGGAATGTGGGGTTTTCGCTCAGCACGCCGTTTGTGAAGACGCGGCCGAGGCTCTTTTTCTTCTCGCTCATTATGCCTTCGCCTCCTTCTTGGCCTTCTTGTAGCCGTAGACCTTTTCAGGGATCATACGGTCCAGCAGAGGCGCGCAGATGTTCATCAGCAGAATTGCGTAGGTAACGCCTTCGGGATAGTCGCCGAATTTGCGGATCAGCACAATCAGCGCGCCAATGCCGATGGCATAGATGATCTGACCGCCGCGCGTCATGGGGCTGGTCACATAGTCAGTCGCCATATACACAGCGCCAAAGAGCAATCCGCCCGACAGCACCACGCTCACGGGATCCATGCCCAGAATCGCGCCCAGCACCACGGCGGACGCCACGGTGAACACGGGAATTTCCCAGCGAATCGTGCGCGTCACCAGCAAATAGACCAGACCCAGCAGAATGGCAATCTTGCAGGTTTCGCCAATCGCGCCCGTCACATTGCCCATGAGCAGATCCATCGTGGAAGCCGTGCCGGACAGAAGGGGCGTAGCGCCCGTCACAGCGTCAAACCGGCCCACATTGTAGCCCGCGGTCATATACGCCGGCCAGGAAGCCAGCAGCACGGCGCGCGCGGTCAGGGCAGGGTTGAGGAAGTTGTCGCCGATGCCGCCAAAGAGCTGCTTGACCACGATAATGGCAAACACCGAGCCGATCGCCACCATCCACCAGGGCGCGGCGGGCGGAACAATCAGACCAATCAGAAGGCCGGTCACGGCAGCGGACAGGTCATACACGCGCACCTTCTGATGCGCCAGCACCTGCCATACAAGCTCCGCCGCCACGGCGGACACCACAGCCACAGCCAGCACAATCGCCGCCTGCAGCCCGAAATAGTACACGCCCGCCGCCACGCAGGGCAAAAGCGAAATGATGACGTTGAGCATCAGCCGCTGCGTGGTATCCTTTGTTTTGATGTGCGGAGCGGAGGAAAGAATCAGGCTCATTTTCCGCTGCCTCCTTTTTTCGCCTGAGCGGCGATCTTCTGTTTGGCCACCTTGAACGCAGCCGTCAGATGGCGGCGCGCCGGGCAGATGAAGGAGCAGCTGCCGCACAGCGTGCAATCCATCACATGCAGCTTCTTCGCCGCTTCGATATTGTCCGCGTCCGCAGCCAGCTTGATTTTGAGCGGCTTGAGGCCGATGGGGCAGACTTCGCCGCACTTGCCGCAGCGGATGCAGGGGTCTTCCTCGTCGGTTTTCGCCTGCTCACGGGTCATCACCACAATGCCGTTGGTCGATTTGGCAATGGGCAGGTTGGCATGGGGCAGGCACAGGCCCGTCATCGCGCCGCCAAAGAAAATCTTGCCGGGCTCCACGCTGTAGCCGCCGCACTCGCCGATGATATCATCCACATTGGTACCGATGCGCAGACGCAGGTTGGCAGGATTGCGCACCGCGCCGGTCACGGTGGTGATGCGCTCCACCAGCGGCTTTCCGTCAATCAAGGCGTCGGCGATGGCGGCGCAGGTGCCCACATTCACCACGATGCAGCCGCAGCCGATGGGCAGCCCGCCCGTAGGCACCTGACGGCCGGTGATGGCTTCGATCAGCTGCTTTTCACCGCCCTGGGGATACTTGGTCTTGAGCACCTGCACGCGCACGCCCTCGCGTCCCTGGCAGGCCTTTTCCATCGCCTCAATGGCGTCGGGCTTGTTGTCCTCAATGCCAATCACGCCTTGCGGGCAGCCCACAGCACGCATCACGGCGCGCAGACCGTCCACAATGCGGGTGCTGTTTTCCAGCATCAGGCGATGATCCGCCGTCAGGTGCGTTTCGCACTCGGCGCCATTGGCCAGAATGTAGTCGCACTTCTGCTCGGGCTTGATGGACAGCTTCACATGCGTGGGGAAGGAAGCGCCGCCCATGCCGCAGATACCGGCATTCTTGATGGCCGGAATAATCAGCGCAGGATCCACGGTTTCCACGTTTCCAAGGGGATGAAGCTCCACCCACTCGTCCTTGAAATCATTGCGGATGGTGACGCACATGGCCGGCGCCTCAGAAAGATAGGGCAGGGGCTCTACCGATACCACCTCGCCCGACACGCTGGCGTGCACGGGAATGCCCAGGAATCCGACAGGCTCGCCGATCACCTGTCCCAGCTTTACATGGTCGCCCTTCTGGACGCAGGGAGCAGAGGGTGCGCCGATATTCATGTTCATCACAATCTGAACCGTATCGGACACAAAATCCCGGATGGCAAGCGATTGTGTCGGCCGCTTGCTGCTGTGCGCCGGATGTACGCCCCCGTGAAATGTTGCTTTCAACTACGATCCCACCTTTTATCGTTATTGATTGTTGTTTGTTTGCTGCGTGCCGTTTTTAGACATCCGGCACGTCGATGTTCTGGTCCGAATTGGTCGTACCGCGCAGCACCAGCTCTGCCACCACGCGGTTGGGCAGGCAGATCACCTGCGTGCCCAGAGATCGCTTCTGCCAGTTGCTCTGCGTCACCGTTCCCTGATGCACGCAGCGCTGATCCGGACAGGAAGCCTCTTCCATATAAAAGCCGTCGTCGGTCAGACGAATCACGTTTTTGCTGCCGTTTTCCTGCTCAATGACAATGGTTTTGCCATCTCCCAGCGCAGATGATGCATACAGCGCGCCGTCCACATAGACATTCACCGTGCCGTCTGCCGTACGATTGCGCTTTTGCAGCGCCGATGCAGCAAAGAGCGCGGCTGATACCGCCAGCACCAGGAGAATGAGAAGCGCTTCCTTCTTCTTCATGCGTTCTCCTCTCCTTCCGCCGTCACGCGCTTTCCTGTTCCGTCTTTGCGCTCTTTTCCGCCTTTTCCTTTTCGTCTTCCTTCATATGCTTTTCTGCCGCATGCGTCTCCCAGTGGATCAGCAGCGTCATCGCGGCGCGCAGCACCATGGTCATGCCCACCTGCAGCAGCGCCGTGGTGTCCGTCGCCACCAGGGTGTGCAGCACCTCGCTGGCCAGCAGATATTCCAGCGCCAGAGAGATGCCATGACCCAACAGCAGCGTCACCTTGCCCTTGCGGCGGAACACGCAGATGCCGGTGCGCACAGCGGTACCCAGAATGATGAACACGCCCACCATTTCCAGCAGAATCGCGCTCAATTCAATCAGTGTGTGCAGAAACTTCCCCAGTACTTCCATCATGCCCGTATGTCTCCTTCTTACTTCACCAGCTCATACGCGGCATTGAGCGCCTCCAGTACGGCATTGGTAGTAATGGTTGCGCCCGCAATGGCGTCGATATCCTGCGCCGTCACCGGGCAGGTCTTCCCGATAAACTGGCTGACAAAGCTGCCCTCCAGCGCGCCGGCGCCAAAGCCCTTCGTTTCGCAGAACGCAGCGTCACCCACCTCGATGGCGCAGATCTTGCCATTGTTATCCACATTGACGGTGACCGTCACAGGGCCGGCAAAGCCCTGCGCAGTGGCGCGCGCGGTATACTTGCCCAGCTGGTCAGCGCTCGCCTTGCCCGTCGTGACCATCACCTGATCAGCAGCGGGTTCTTCCGTCGCAGCAGGCTCTTCCGTCGCGGCGGGTTCCTCAACAGCGGGTTCTTCCACAGCAGGCGCGGCAGCCGCCACGCTCTCGCACGCGGCGTTCACAGCGGCGATCACAGCCTTGCTGCTGAAGGTCGCGCCGCTCACCAGATCGATGTCCGCTTCCGCCACAGGCGCGGTCTTGCCCGCAAACTGACCCACGAACGCGGCATCCTGGCAGCGCGCCACAAACGCGGCGTCCGTATCGGAATTGGAATCTTCCACCGTGACCTTCGCAATCGTGCCGTCCTCCGCCACGACCACCGTCACGTTCACATCATCAATAAAGCCCTTCGCCGTGCCCTTCACTTCCGTGCCGGTCACTTCGTCCGCCGCAGGCGCGGCAGCCGCCACGCTCTCGCACGCGGCGTTCACAGCGGCGATCACAGCCTTGCTGCTGAAGGTCGCGCCGCTCACCAGATCGATGTCCGCTTCCGCCACAGGCGCGGTCTTGCCCGCAAACTGACCCACGAACGCGGCATCCTGGCAGCGCGCCACAAACGCGGCGTCCGTATCGGAATTGGAATCTTCCACCGTGACCTTCGCAATCGTGCCGTCCTCCGCCACGACCACCGTCACGTTCACATCATCAATAAAGCCCTTCGCCGTGCCCTTCACCGTCACGCCGGAAACCTCAGTTTCTTCCGTTTCAGCTTCAGCCTCAGCAGCCTGTGCAGCGGCATATGCTTCGGGGTCGTTCACATACAGCAGGATCATATTCACGGCGTCGTTCACCTGTCTCTTATACACATCTCCGAGCCCACGAGACGTAGAGGAATCT
>CAMGDO010000094.1 GCA_946042585.1 uncultured Clostridia bacterium | reverse complement strand
CATGTGGAAGGCTCGGTCGATCCCGCCCGCGACATCGAAACCATCAATCTGGAGCTTGTTTTCGCCGATATGGAAACGGTGGAAAAGCGACTGGACAAAGCGCAGAAAATGATCAAGACGGGCGACAAGAAATATGCGTTTGAAGCCGATACCGCGCAGAAGCTGCACGCGCATCTGGAAAGCGGCAAGCCGGCGCGCACCTGCGCGCTGACGGAAGAAGAGCAGGCGGTGGTGAACGGATGGTTTCTGCTCACAGACAAGCCCGTGATCTATGCAGCCAACATTGCCGAAGACGCGCTGGACAGCGTGGAGACCAACCCCATGGTCGCCGCCGTGCGCCGCATCGCAAAGGATGAGCACGCCGAGTGCGTGGCCATCTCCGCACAGATCGAAGAAGAAATCGCCGGCATGGAGCCCGAAGAGCGCGCCATGTTTCTGGAGGAGCTGGGCATCAAAAAGAGCGGTCTGGACAGCCTGATTACTGCCTGCTATCATCTGCTGGGGCTGATTTCCTTTCTCACCGCCGGTGCAGATGAATGCCGCGCCTGGACGATTCGCCGCGGCACCAAGGCACCCCAGGCAGCCGGCAAAATCCATACCGACTTTGAGCGCGGCTTTATCCGCGCAGAGATTGTGCCGTTTGACGCCCTTCGCGAAAACGGTTCCATGAACGCCTGCCGCGAAAAGGGCCTGATCCGCTCCGAAGGCAAGGATTATGTGATGCAGGACGGCGATGTGACGCTGTTCCGCTTCAATGTGTAATGAACCGGCAACAAACCCGCTTTTGTGAGGCAATGAATATGAGCAGACTCACCTATATGTTCAAGCGCGCGCTGAAAATGGACTGGAAGCGCATGTGGGAAACAGCCGCCATGCTGCATGAAAAGACCGGCAAAAGCCGCGCATGGCTATTGACGGACATGGCCAAATGCGCCGCCCGGTACAACGCGGGCTATATGGACTACAAGATTGCCGCCATGTACAATCTCAATGATGCGCAGCGGCGAACCGTCATTACCCGCGGCATCTCCAACGACATCGTGCGCCGCATGAACGACAAGGCGTACTGGCATTACTTCGATGACAAAACCACCTTCAACACGCTGTTTTCCGGTCAGGTGGGACGTAAATGGCTGAAGGTGGACGAGCAGCTGACGAAGGATACGCTGAGCGCTTTCCTTTCCGATCTTCCGGATGTGCTGTTTAAGCCCCTGGAAGGCTCAAGCGGCGTTGGCATTGTCAAATTCTCGCGTGCGGACTGGGAAAATGATCTGCCCGGCTTTCTGAATCGCATCAAGGGCATGGGCGCCGGGCTTTTGGAAGAGCTTCTCATCCAGCACCCCGTCATGGCCTCGCTGTGCCCCTCCTCCGTCAATACCGTGCGCATCGCCACACTGCTGGGCGACAAGCAGCAGGGCGTGGTCTACGCCTTCCTGCGCATTGGCAACGGCAAGGTGATGGATAATGTGGATCAGGGCGGCATGGCCGCGCGCGTTGATCTTTCAACCGGCAAACTGCTCACCGTTGCAGCCGACAAGGCGGGCAACGTCTATGAAAAGCATCCCTTGACGGGCACGCCCATTGTGGGCTTCACCATTCCCTATTTTCAGGAAGCCATGGATATGTGCCTGCAAGCCATGCACAAGGTGCCGCAGGTGCGCTTTGTGGCCTGGGATGTCGCCATCACAGCCGATGGCCCGCGTTTCATTGAGGGCAATTCCTTCCCCAGCCACGCCGTTCCCCAGTTCGCCGCGCATTATCCCGACGGCATTGGTATCCTGCCCGAATTCCGCAAGTTCATTGATATCTGACGGATAAAAACGGCCTGCCTGTGCGTTGTATTGTCACCAATATGCCGCGCATGGCAGTCATAGGAGGCACCATGGATCTGATCAAAACGCTTCTGGTTTATCTGGTCTTGGCTACCGGCAGCACCGTGGGCGCATCTAACGCCACGCCCATTCCCTACAGCGTGCTGCACACCCCCACGCCCATCGTCACTCCATCCCCCACGCCCTCGCCCACGCCCGATCCCACGCCGACCCCCACGCCCTCGCCTTCGCCCACGCCGCAGCTGTATGTATTGTCCATCGGCAGCACAGGCGGCAATGTGCGCACGCTGCAGGCGAGGCTCAGGGAGCTGGGGTATCTCTCCGAAGAGCCGGACGGCAGCTACGGCAAGCGCACCGCGGCAGCAGTGGAGTGGTTTCAGCAGGTCAACGGGCTGGAGGTGGATGGTATTGCCGGGAAGCAGACGCTCATGAAGCTCTATTTTGATGAAAACGTTCTGCCCGCACCTGATACAACACCCATCCCATGATTTCCTGATTGTTTTCTAATCTTCTTCTCATTCGCTCAAAAGGACAGCCTAATCCCCTCGCGTTATACTCTCCCCGTGCTTAAAACACAGCACTTACCGAAAGAAAATGGGAGGCACCGAAAAGATGGATCATCTTGAAATGGTAGAAAAACTGCGCGAGAAGGCCAATGTGACGTATGACGAGGCGCGCACAGCGCTGGAAGTTTGCAACTGGGATCTGTTGGACGCGCTGCTGCTGCTTGAAAATGAAGGCAAGCTGAACGAAACGCCCGATAAGGCGTCGTCCTATTCCACCCGCGTCAAGGACGAGCCCAAAAGCACCCGCAAGTGCAGCCATCGCGGCAACGTGGTGGGGCAGGTGCTTCACGCGCTGGCTGGCGTGGTGAAAAAGTGCAACAGCGTCACCCTGCAGATTAAAAAGCAGAACGAAGTACGTCTGGCACTGCCCATGACCGCTGTGATCCTGCTGGTCGTTTTCGCCTTCTGGTTTGCGCTCGCCATTGGCTTTGTCGCCATGCTCTGCGGCTATCGCTTCTCCGTGATCGGCCTGAGCTTTGATGATTCGATCAACGACGCCATGGAGAAAGCCGGCGACTTTGTGGATAAGGTCATTAAGCCCGAGGACGTGCAAGTCGTATACGAAAAAGAGCAGGAAGACGCGGGCAGCAAAGAGTAACCGATCTTCAGAACGGATGCCGGAGTATTCCTTCGGCATCCATTTTCCTGTTATACGATCAGATACGGAGGGAATCACATGCCGCAGTCCATTCTCATCATTGAAGACGAAGAGTCGCTGGCCCGCTTTCTGGAGCTGGAACTGAGCCATGAGGGCTATGCCATCCGCAAATGCTTTGATGGCCGCGAAGGGCTGGATGAAGCGCTGAATACGGATTACGACCTGATACTTCTGGATATCATGCTGCCTTCGCTCAACGGGCTGGAGGTGCTGCGCCGCCTGCGGCGGGAAAAGCACACGCCCGTCATTCTGCTCACGGCACGCGACGCGGTAATGGACAAGGTGACAGGGCTGGATACCGGCGCGGATGACTATATCACCAAGCCCTTTGCCATTGAAGAGCTGCTGGCGCGCATCCGCGTATCGCTGCGCCGGCAGGGCTCGCACCCCGAAAACGATGTGCTGGTTGTCGGCCCCGTCCGGCTGGATCCGCTGCGCCACACCGTCACCGTTCATGGCGCGGAGGTATCGCTCACCAGCCGCGAGTTTCAGCTGCTTGAGCACATGATGGAAAACGTCGATATCGTGCTCACGCGCGAAACGCTGCTTTCCTCCGTATGGGGGTATGACTATCTGGGCGAAACCAACGTGGTGGACGTCTATATCCGCTATCTGCGTCAGAAGATCGACGAAGCGCATCATGTGAAAACGCTGCACACCGTGCGCGGCGTTGGCTATGTGATGAAAGCGGAGGAGCCTTATGTCTGAGACCCGCCGCATGACCTCCACCGCCACCCGCATCAACCGCTCCTTCACCCGCCGGCTGATTCTGGTGCTGTTCTGGGTCAATCTGTTCGTGCTTTCACTCGCCGTGATCAGCTGGGTATACTATCAGGAAAAAAGCGTCCTGAAGGAATACTGGCAGATCAACATTGACCGCCGCGTGTCCTTTCCGCAGGATGTCGACTGGTGGGAAATCCCCCGGCGTATCGAATACACATTTTCTTCGCCGCTTTTGAATGAAGCGCACACCGTCCACGGCGGCGCTTATTTCGGCCATGTCTCCTATATGTTCGTGGCGCTTTTGTGCATGGAACTGCTTTTGCTGATTTCCGAGCATGGCGCGGGACGCAGACGGGCGGAAAAGCTGCTCTCCCCCCTGCGTCATATGGCGGAAACCGCGCAGTCTCTGGACAAAACCTTTGACACGCGCAAGTACCATGATCTGGAGGAAGCGATCTCCCAGGTGGATGTGGGGCTGGAAAACGCGCGCATCGAAACGGGCGACCGCGACCTGAAGGGCATGGAGGAGGCCGTGAATGGCCTGCTGCGCCGCACGCGGGAAGCCTATCGTCAGCAGACGCGCTTTGTATCCGATGCTTCCCATGAGCTGAGAACGCCCATCAGCGTCATCCGCGGCTATGCGGACATGCTGGATCGCTGGGGCAAAAATGACGAAAAGGTGCGCGATGAGGCCATCACCGCCATCCGCAAGGAGGCTGACAGCATGCAGCGGCTGGTGGAGCAGCTGCTGTTTCTCGCCCGCGGCGACAGCGGGCGGCAGGCCATGACCTTTGCCTGCATTGATCTGACTGCGCTGATGAACGAAATCTGCGATGAAATGCGCATGGTGGACACAGAGCGCGAATTTGCGCTGGAATGCACCGGCGAGGTACGCGTTCAGGGCGACACGGGCATGCTCAAGCAGCTCGTTCGCATCCTGATTGAGAATGCCCGCCGCTATTCTCCGCCTCAGGAACGCATCACCCTGCGCGCCTTTGTCAACGAAAAGGGCGAAGGCTGCATTTCCGTGCAGGATAACGGCATCGGCATCAGCCAGGAGGACGTGCCGCACATCTTCGAGCGCTTTTACCGCTCCGATCGCGCGCGTTCCCGCGGCGGCACGGGGCTGGGGCTGTCCATCGCCAAATGGATTGCCGACGCGCACAACGCCTATTTTGACGTTCTCACCCGCGAAGGCGTGGGCACACGCATCACCCTGTGCCTGCCGCCCTATGTTGAAACACCTGTGAACAAAGGAGCCAAGTCATGAGTCGATACCGCTGTCTGGTGCTGGATCACGACGATACCAC
>CAMGDO010000093.1 GCA_946042585.1 uncultured Clostridia bacterium | reverse complement strand
ATTCCTCTACGTCTCGTGGGCTCGGAGATGTGTATAAGAGACAGGCGCAGACGGCATCATGACGGATTATCCGCACCGGCTGCAGGCGGTCTATGAAAGCTACGGGAAATAAAAAACGAAGGGGCCAAAGCGGCCCCTTCATTTTTATTTCTCCTGGGTGATTCCTCCGGGCGTCAGTCCAGAATGGCGCCGTGCGCGCGAAGCGTTTCATGCAGCGCGGGAATGGAGATGTCCGCGGGCAGCACGCCGCTCTTTTTCGCAAGGGCTGCCGCCGCGCCCGCCGCCTGTCCCAGCGCCATGGCGCAGGGCATTACGCGCAGACCGCCCGCCGCCTGCGACTGGCAGGAAATCGTCTTGCCCGCCACCAGCAGATTATCGCAGGAAAGCGGAAGCAGGCTCCGGTAGGGCACATAATAAATATCCGCCACCTCGATCTTGAAGTTGCCGCTGTCCGTGCTGCGGCGGGTGTGCACATCCATGCCAAAGGCGAACAGCGCCACACGGTCAGAGAATTTGACGCCCTGGTTTACGTCATCCACGGTGACTTTGTAGCGGCCCTCGATGTGGCGGCTTTCGCGCATGCCCAGCACGGAGGCGGTCTGCGTCAGCTGCGCATGCTCAAAGCCGGGGGTTTCATCGTGCAGCACACGATAGGCGTCAAGCACCTGCCTGCGGGCTTCCATGTGCGCGCGGGTCATGCTGCGCGAATCGGTGGCGTCCACATTGTACACATGATAGTGATTCACCTTGTAGCAGCCCTTCCGGGGCATGCGGTAGGCCTTGACGGGCTTGGTCGGGCGGGCAAGATAGCGCTCGTCCTCCACCTGATCCACCTCAAACATCAGCGTGCCGGGCTGGGGAATGCCGCTGTCCTCCTCGCCCTTCCAGGTGGGCACGCCCGCGGCGCTGGCTACATCCGCATTGCCCGTGCAATCAATGAACAAATCGCCCGTTACGCTTCTGAGCCCTTCCAGCGCCGCCAGAATGACGGCCTTGATGCGGCCGTTTTCGCAGATGCAGTCCACAAACCGGGTGTAGAGCAGCACGTCTACACCGGCTTCCTGCGTCAATTCATCCAGCACAATCTGCAGCTGGAAGGAATCAAAGGGCGTGACATGGCGGTGATAGCGCTGCAGGAAGGAGGTGTGGATGCTGGGAGAGTCAGTTTCCTCCGGTAGGATGGCGCCGTCGGTGCGGCTGAGACGCTCGATGATCTCGCGGTACAGTCCGCCCACAACGGGACGGTTGCCGTCCCGGTCGTAATTGGTCATAAAGGGCCCCACCAGCGCGGTGGTGGCCATGCCGCCCAGCATGCCGGCGCCCTCGACCAGCAGCGTTTTTGCTCCGTTGCGCGCCGCCTCCACGGCTGCGCACACGCCCGACGGGCCGCCGCCCAGCACAACAATATCATAATGCCCGTAGGAGGGCGCTTCTTTCTGATACAGAATGGTATGTTCCATGGTATGTTCCTCCTCGGTGATTTGTGAAAGCGCATAATGCATACCAGTATCATATGACCAGACAGGGCGGCTGTCAAGCGAAAAAGATCGCTCTTTTTCTGCGCGGCGGATGGTTGCCCTGAGGGATGGAATGTGATATGATGGGTCGGAAAGATGGGAGAAGAAGGAGAATAGAGCATGAGCCGTTTTCTGGAGGAATTTGCCGCCCAGGCGCAGGCACTGGGCGCTCCGGTGTTTCGCGTGGCGGAAATCCTGGGGGAGAATGAGCCGGAGTTCAGGGAGATTTTGCCGGCCAATCCCTGTCAGGATTCTTACAGCATGGCCAAGGCGTTTGTGGTGACGGGCATCGGCATGCTCTGTGACCGCGGGCTTTTGTCGGTGGACGAGCGAGTGACAGAGATTCTGCAGGAGCATGTGCCGCAGGGAATGGACGGGCGCTGGAATAAAATGACGGTGGAGCACGCGCTGCTGCACCGCTGCGCGCTGCCAAAGAATTATCTGGACATCGATTTGCAGAACATATACGAATATGGCACGGATGATTTCCTTCAATATTTGCTGTCCACGCCGCTGACGGGAACGCCGGGCGAAGAGGAATGCTACACGGATGCGGCGTTCTATCTGTTGTCGCGGGTGTTCACGCAGAAATGCGGCGAAAAGCTGGATGATTTTCTGTGGCGCGAGCTGTTTTATCCTCTGGGGGTGCGCGAGGCGGGATGGAGCCGCTGCCCGCACGGCTATCCCATGGGTGCGACGGGGCTGTTTATGCGCGCCGAGGACGTGGCTCGGCTGGGCGCAGTCTATATGAATGGCGGCAGCTACCGTCACAGGCGCTATTTGTCGGAGGATTGGGTGCGGCAGACGCTTGCACGCGGCTATGAGCTGCGTGCGCTGTGCGGCGGCGCGGCCTATGGCAAGGGCGGCATGCGCGGGCAGCAGCTGATGGTGATTCCCGCGCAGCGCCGCGTCGTGGCCTGGCATGCCTTTGGGGCGTATGACAAGCAGGCGCTGATCGCATGGGCGGCGCAATGGCGGGAATGAATGAAACAGAGGCGGCGCGATATTTGCCCGCAGGAAGTCCGGCACGACGGTGCCGGACTTTTTGCAGATAAAAAAATGAAACAGCCCTCTTGCAATCGATTATGAGATATGATATATTATTGAAAAATGAATGAAACGAACAAATATTGACCACATTAAACAAACAAAGAGGGCGTACGAAGCGGCAGAGAAGCCGTGCAGATAAAAAAGGAGGTTGTTTTGATCTATGAAGAAGCTGTTTTCCTTCATCCTGGCGCTGGTGATGCTCACATGCGCGGCAAGCGCGGCGCTGGCGTACTCTCCCGAGGAGCCCATCACCATTCTGTTCTGGCACACCCGCGGAAGCGGCGCCAACAATGCGGCGCTGCTGAATCTGGTCAACACCTTCAATGAGACGGTCGGCAAGGAAAAAGGCATTGTTGTGGAAGAAGTCTTTATCGGCGACTATCACAACCTGCATGCCAAGACGCAGCTGTCCACGCAGACCGACGAACAGCCCGTTATCGCTGTCTCCGGCTGCACCTATTATTATGACCTGGCGCTGGATGGGCTGACCGCGAATATGGCCGAGCTGGCGAAGGAAACAGGCTTTGACAGGAACAACCTGCTGGACTGCTTCCTCAATACCCCCGGCAACCAGAATGAGGATGAGCTGTACGGCATCCCCTACATCCGTTCCACCCCCGTGCTGTATTACAACAAGACCCTCGCTGATGAAAAGGGTCTGAGCCTGCCGGACTTCCCCACGGTGGATGAGTGGATTGAATTCTCCCGGAAGATGCACACCGTGGACGCCAATAACGAAGTGGCAACCTGGGGCACCACCATTCTGGGCAATTTCTCCTATATCGGCACGGCCTTCCCCCGTCAGATGGGCGAGCCGCTCATCGCTGACGACTGCTCCGGCTCTCCCGCAGCGGATGGCACCGCGCTGCTCAAGACGTTCAGCGCCTGGCGTTCCTGGGTGGATGAGGGCTTCTATCGTCCGCAGGATGCGACCGGCACGGCGTATTCCATGGAATTGTTCTATCAGGGCAAGCTGGGCAGCCTGATTACCTCCTCCGGCTCTGCCGGCAATATCACCAAGACGCTGGCGCAGAATGGATATGAGCTGAGGGTAGTGGGCTATCCGACATTTGACAAGGACAATCCTTCCACTGAAATCGGCGGCGGCAACCTGGTGCTGATTCAGAAGGGCAACACGGATGAGCAGATCCGCGCCGGCTGGGAGTTCATCCAGTTTGCCATGACCGATGCAATGGTGCTGGCGGAGACGCAGACCACCGGTTATGTGCCGGTGACCAAGTCTGTGGCGAGCTATCAGCCCATGCTCGATTTCTGGGCGGAGAATCCCGCGCATTACACGGCGTATCAGCAGCTGGCCTGGGGCGTGTGCCAGGAATGGCCCACCTTTGATCTGCTGGGCGATGTGAACGCCAGCATCAACAAGATTTATTCCCTGCTGATTCAGGAGCAGAGCATCACGGCGGAAGAGGCTGTGGAGCAGTTCAAGCTGGAGATGGAATCCGTATTCTGAGACAGGACGGGCAGCCCGTCTGTCGGAAGGCGGATTCACCGCTGATACGGCAGATGGCACGCTGAGGGGAGAAGGCCGCAGGGCCTTCTCCCCTTTTGCCGCAGAGCGCATGCGCAAAGGAGAGAGAAAAACGATGGATTATGAAAAATCGCTGGAGGTTACAGGCGCCATTTCGTCGCTGATTGCGCGCCGCTCCCCCTGCGTGGCCTATACGCAGCAGGAGATGGAGGCGGAAAAGCGCGCGCTGAGCTCGCAGCAGATAGCGGCCTATCGTGCGTCGGGACTGCTCGGGGAGGACTTTGAGCAGTTCTATGTGCTCAAGCGCTTCTGCGATGAAACAGGTCTGTGGCGTGCGGCGGATGCGCAGTATATGCGGCGCTTGTTTGAACAGGCACGGCGCTACACGCCGCAGGATTTTGCCCGCAATCCGTATATCAGCGCCGTGCGCACGCCGCATGCGCGTATCGGGCGCTTCACGCTGACCGAAACGGCGTATGAGCGGGGAGAGCTGTTCCAGTATGCCATGCCGGAGCTGCATGCCGGTCTTGTGACGCCAAGGCTGGGCTTTTGCACGGGGCGCGTGCGCTTTCCCGCCATCTATGAGGACGATATGCCATGGATGAGCGTGTGCCCTTCGGAGATTTCCTCCATGAGAGAGCCCATTGACAGAGCGCACGGGCGCGTGCTGGTGCTGGGGCTCGGGCTGGGGTATTATCCCTTTGTCATCGCGCAGAAGAAAGAGGTGGAGCGGATTGTGATTGTCGAGCGGCAGAGCGAGATCATTGCGCTTTTTCAGCAGCATCTCCTGCCGCAGTTTCCGGACAGGGAAAAGATCACCGTGGTGCAGGCGGATGCCTATGCCTATCTGGACGAACTGGAGCCCTATCTGTTTGATTTCTGTTTTGCGGATATCTGGGAGGGGCAGCAGGACGGCGCACCGGCGTATCTGCGCATCCGGGAGCATGAAAAACGCCTGCCCGGCACGACCTTTGCCTACTGGATTGAGGAGCTGTCTCTTATACACATCTGACGCTGCCGACGAAGGCTTAGGTGT
>CAMGDO010000092.1 GCA_946042585.1 uncultured Clostridia bacterium | reverse complement strand
TTCGATGGACTGCATATCCAGATGGTTGGTGGGCTCGTCCAGCAAAAGAATATCGCTTTCGCGCAGAATCATCACAGCCAGGCGAATGCGCGTCTGCTCGCCGCCGGACAGGGAAGAGAATGGCTGACGGCGCTGCTCCTGACTGATGTGCAGACCGTTTGCCACCTTGCCAAGCCGCATTTCGCAGTCGTAGCCGCCCAGCATTTCAAACTGTACGCGCAGCTGGTCATAGCGGCGCAGCAGCGCGTCGGAAAGCTCACCTGCGTCCATGCGCTGCTGCAGCGCTTCCAGTTCGCCGCTGATGCGCTGAATATCGGAAAAGGCCATGCGCAGCACGTCTTCCACCAGCGCGCCCTGCGGCACCTCTGCCAGCTGGGAGATGTATCCGATGCGCCGCCCCTGCGGAATGGAAATGGTGCCTTTATCGGCGCTCAATTCGCCGGTAATGATGCGCAGAAGCGTGGTTTTGCCTGCGCCATTGCCGCCCAGCAGGCCTACCCGCTCGCCGGCGTCCACCTGAAAGGATACGCCGTCAAGCACGATGCGATCCTGCTCAAAGGATTTTTCAATACCAGATACAATGATCTCGGCCATAGAAGCCCCCGGATGGTAATAATCAGTCATAATAATTATATCATGAAAATTTGCATATGGCAAAGGAAAGAATGGCAGGGATATACAAAAGCGCGAAAAGATGCTATAATGGGGACGAAACGGAGGGGAATGCGCATGATGTCGATGGACGAATTTGTGCATACGCTGGATGAACTGGTGCAGAGCATGCCCGAGGAGCTGTTCAGGCATCTCAATGGCGGCGTGGGCGTGAGCGAGCATACGCAGACGAGCGCAGAGGGGCAGGAAGAGGCGGATGCGCCGCATTATATTCTGGCGCAATATTGCCACGACCGCACGCTGGGCAGGTGGATTACGCTGTATTATGGCTCGTTTGAGGCGCTGTATGCCGGGGCGGCGGATGCGTTTGTGATTGGAGAAATGGAAAAGTCGCTGCGGCAGGAGCTCAAGCATCATCTGGAGCATATGGCGGGCGAGTTTACCATAGAAGACGCGGATTTGCAGCAGGCCAGGGCATACCTGGGACAGCTGCACTAATATAGCATAAGGAGTCAAACCAATGAAGCTGTTTATTTCTTCGGATATCGAAGGCACGACGGGCATCGCCCACTGGAATGAAACCGAAAAGAACCATCCGGACTGGAAATACTTCAGCGAACAGATGTCGCGTGAAGTCGCTGCTGCCTGTCAGGGTGCTATTGACGCGGGCTGCGAGGATATTCTGGTGAAGGACGCGCATGATTCCGCGCGTAATATTGATCCCCATGCATTGCCTGAACAGGTCAGGATTCTGCGCGGCTGGACGCGCAAGCCTCTTTCTATGATGGCGGGGCTTGATGAGAGCTTTGACGGCGTGGTATTCACGGGCTATCATTCGGCAGCCGGGTGGGACACCAATCCTCTGTCTCACACCATGAATGGACGCAATAACTATGTGAAGATCAATGGACAGAGCGCACCGGAGGCGATGATCAATGCGATGGGCGCGGCATACTGCGGCGTGCCGCTATTGTGCGTGACGGGCGATAAAGGCTTGTGCGACTATATCAAATCCGTCAATCCCGAGATTGAAACCGTGCCTGTGAATGAGGGCTGCGGCGAGGGCGTCATTTCCATCCATCCTGAGCTGGCGATCCGCCGGATCCGGGAAGCGGTGGCGCGCGCTGTTGCACGGCCGGACAAGGAAAAATGCATGTTCCCGCTGCCGAAGCATTTTGTGCTGGAAATCTGCTTCAAAAAGCATTCTGACGCGCTGAGCGCCGCGCAGTATCCCGGTGTTCAGCAGATCAATGAAACCACCGTGCGCTATGAATGCGACGATTTCATGCAGGTGGCGCAGGCGATCAAGTGGATTCTGTAAGCACGAGAAACCAGAAATAGAAACAAATCCCCTGCTTTATCCAATAAAGCAGGGGATGATTATTCAGGAGGCTGGAGACGCCAAAAGCAGGATTCGAGGCGTCAGGAATAAAACTGGCGTGACAGCTGTACGCGCGCGGCGGATAACAGGTCGATAAAGCGGCGATCCAGCGCGGACAGCTGATAGACGGCAGGATAGACAAGCGTGTCCATGTAGCGGCGGCTGTTATCCGGGCAGCGGCGCTGCACCAGAGAAAAGCGCCTGAGCTCATCGTTTGTTTCCGGCGAGGTCCACATATAGGCATCCTGAACACGGCTGAGCAATTCCAGCTGCGCGAGCCGCCCGTATACCTGAATGCGGCTGGATTGGGGATGATCCTGGCGGCGCATTTCTGCTGGAGGAAGATAGGGGATGATGCTGTCGCCGTACATGATCTCGGTATAGGGCGTCAGATCCTCGGGCAGCAGCGAATCGCGTACAGACAGGGGATGATGCTGCGAGAACAGCACGAGCGCCTCATACTCCCAGATCGATTCGGCCTTGAGGGACTTTTCCCGGATATAGTCCAGAAAGTTGGCTTCGTATTTGGCCTGATAGCGCACGATTCCCAGCTGAAACTGACCGTCCGCCACGTCGTTGATGGTATGCAGGGCGCTGGCCTCACGGATGCGGATATCCATGGGACTGCCCTTGTCCAATGAATCGATCAGGCGGGAAAAGCACTCGGAGATATAGCCTGCGCGCGGCATGGACAGGCTGAAACGCTGCATAATATCGTCATGACGCGAGGATAGCGATTCCATGGCCTGAAGCTGTGTGAGAATACTGCGTGCGTATATCAGAAATTCATGCCCGCGGGCAGTGGGCACAACGCCGCGGGAGGTGCGCGCAAAAATGGCAAAGCCCATGCTGTCCTCCAGCTCCTTGATGGCTTTGCTCAGGTTCGGCTGCGCCATATACAGGTTTTCGGCAGCCTGCGTGATGGAGCCGCAGCGCTCCACCTCAACGGCGTATTTGAAATACAGCGTGTTCATGCGGTATCCTCCGGAATATAGTGCTATATATAGTTCGATATACCCCGGGCGTTTTCCTGCCGGAGGGGAAAAGATTCTTCCAAGCACTTGTATTATTGTAAGTGCGGGTATATAATCCAAAGTGAGTTTCTTCTCATCGGAGGATGCTATATGGAAATATTTGTGCTGATTCTGGAATTGATAGGCACAGTTGCATTTGCAGCGTCCGGCGCGATCATCGCCATTCGCAAGAAGATGGATATATTCGGCGTGATGGTGCTGGCGCTGACGACGGCGGTAGGCGGCGGCGTGATTCGGGATCTGCTGCTGGGCATTACGCCGCCGATTACTTTTATCACCCCAATCTATGCAGTAACGGCAGTGATCGTGGCAGTCCTGGTGTTTTTGCGCCCGGTGCGGTATTATCTGACAGGCACGCATGCTGTCTATCAGCGCACCATGCTATTGATGGATTCCATCGGGCTGGCGATATTTTCGGTGGTTGGCGTGAGCATCGCCTGTAATGCGCAGCCGGAGGGCGGTATCTTTCTGAAAGTATTCGTGGGCGTTCTGTCTGCGGTGGGCGGAGGCATCCTGCGGGATGTGATGGCATGCGATACACCGCAGATATTCGTAAAGGATGTGTATGCCAGCGCGTCGCTGGCAGGAGCGCTTCTGTGCACGCTGCTCTGGCCGGTGATCGGACATGCCTATGCCATGCTGCTGGGCGCGCTGCTGGTACTTTCACTAAGAATTGCATCCGCCACTTTCAGATGGAATCTACCGCGAGCGGATTGATGAAAATGGGATTAAATGAGAAATAAAAAGCAAATTATACGCAAAAATTGGGAACGAAGTTTGCGGATGATTTGGCAGACAAAACGCCGGAGCGATGAAAATCGCTCCGGCGTTTTGAATGTGTGGTGGAACTGCGGCGTTATTTGCGCATGGTCTGCAGGTGACGGATCACGCTATTTGCGTACCACGTCATGCCCAGGTCATTGGGATGCAGACCGTCCTGGAAGAAAGCAGCAGTATGGGGCATCAACGTCCATCCGTCGATGCATTTCATCTGCGGATAAGGAGCGCACAGGCGGGTCAGAGCGGAGAACAGCTCGCTTTCCCGATACATATCGGGGCGGTCGGGGCACAGATCCGCTTCGCCGCGGCAGCGCTTGACAGGCGAGAGCACCGCCACAGGAACGCCGGGATAAAGCTTGTTCAATTGTGCGAAATACTTTCCGGCGGCATCGTCATATTCCGCCTTGTCCTGCCGGCCTGACCAGTCGTTGGTGCCAAAGGCAACGCTGATCAGATCAGGCATGAAATAGGCGTTGTCCAGGCTGTCCCACTCAAAGCGCAGCGCGGCAATGCTCTGGTTGACGGCTTCGCAGTTGAGCTGCATACCGGCCTGCATGGCGTAGCCTGTGGAGGCCAGCTCCGTGCCGATGCCCTGGGTGATGGAATCGCCCATAAAGAGCACCTTGAAGGGACGCCTGGGAATGGGCGTGAGCGTGGCGCCGCTGTTGGTCACGATGTCGTTCAGCGCGAAATTGAAGGTGTGCGGCAGCATGATGACCACGCGCTTGTCGCCGTCGCCCAGATGGAAGGCGGTGGCCTGCGGCTCGTTGTGATTGCAGGCGATGATGTGCTGATGGCGCAGCGTGCCGTTGATATAGACATCCACGCTGCTGCCGCGGCGCACATTGGCGCGCGTATAGCCGTGGGTGATTTGCCATAAAAGCATCAGGTCGGTGGCGTCGGTGTCAAATTCAAGGGTGATGCCGGTGGCGCAGAAGGCCTTTTCACCCATGATGGCGCCATAGGAAATGTTCTGATAGTATTCGCATTGCGCATGCGTGTGCCGATAGGGCACGAGATGACCGTTTTCCTCTTCTACGAACAGCATATTGTGAAAACAGTCCTTTAAAAGCTGCTTGTCCATTGCAGAGTCTCCCTTTCCGCCGGATGATGGAATCAGCCGGGAAACGGATGCGTTCCCGGCTGATTGAAATCATCAGAAGCGAAGCTTTTCTTCGATGTAGTTCTTTAGATCGGCAATCCTGACGCGCTCCTGCTCCATGGTGTCGCGGTCACGCACGGTGACAGTGCCCGTTTCTTCGGTTTCAAAGTCCACACAGATGCAGAACGGCGTGCCGATTTCATCCTGACGGCGATAACGCTGTCTCTTAT
>CAMGDO010000091.1 GCA_946042585.1 uncultured Clostridia bacterium | reverse complement strand
ATATAGCCCTGCAGGATCAGCTTCTGGGCTTCTTCGCTCAGCAGCCACTGTTCCACGGCTTCGCAGGCTTCGATGTTCACATTGGCGGAATGATCCTCAGCCACGGTCATCACGGTGGAGGGAATCAGCACCACGCCGTCTTCGGGATAGATGCAGGCCACGTTGGTCTTGGGCGTGCCGGCGTCCGCCGCTTCCTTGAGCACCTTCAGGATGGACTCTTCCAGAATCATGATGGCGGCGCACTCGCCGGTTTCCAGCTTGGCGATGGCGGTAGAGCCGGACTCGATCATCACTTCATTGGCAGCCAGGCCATCCAGGAATTCCTTGCCGTAATGATCATCCTGCGTCAGGGAGGCCACGGCGGCGTAGGTGGTGCCGCTGCTCAGGGGATTGCCCATGGAGATCAGGCCCTTGAGGCTGGGGTCAGACGCAAAGTCCTTGAAGGACTTGGGAATATTCACGCCCTTGCCGGCCCACTCGTCCACCTTCTCGGGGTTGTACGCCAGCACCATGTTGCACACGCGCACGGGATACCAGTAGCCTTCGGCGTCATAGGGGAAGCGCAGCAGGGTGTCGGCGTCTTCCACTTCGATGGGCTCCAGATAGCCCTTTTCCTTCAGCTCCAGAGAGAAGGCAGGCTCAGCCACCAGCAGCATGTCGCAGCCCAGCGTGCCGGTTTCCATTTCGCCGTAGAGCTTGGTGATCAGCGAGCTGGTGCCGCCATAGAAGAAGAAGCTGCCGTCAAACGCGGGCTCAAGGTTCGGGAACTCCGCCTTGATGGCCGCGTCCATCATGTCGATAACGAAGGGATACATCGAGGAGTAGATGCCCAGCTTACCGGAGACATCCTCATTCGTAGCCAGCGCACTGCTTCCCAGCGCAGCAACCATAATCGCCGCAAGGAGAATCGCAACAATCTTCTTCATAGTATATACCTCCGATTTTTTCTGTTGCCGGTCATCGCTCAGACCGGCTCTTTGAGCTCATTATAGCAGACTATCTGGTCAATTGCAAGCCATATTTTTCATCTTTTGCCAAATCTTCCATTTTGCCAGGCGTCCAAAGCCATTTTCGACACACCCTGTCAAAACCCGACGGAAAGCGCCAAAAACGGCAACGGCGCCAGGGGGAATATCCCTGATGCCGCCGTCTGCGTTTCATCCGTCATGCGCAGTTTGCGCCCATTTTTGCGTTCGCTACCGCCTTTATTTTTCTGATGGACAGCACGCACACCAAAAGCGTCAATACATCCGCAGCCGGCTGCGCAGCGTATATGCCGTTCACCCCCATCATTCGGGGCAGAATCAGAATCACCGGCGTATAGAACAGCCTCTGGCGAATCACCGACAAAAACAGGCCATACATAAACGAACCGGGAGGATTGCCATGTTCGGCAGTCCTCCCGCTTTTGCGTTTACCAATCTACAATTTCCTCGATATAAACAATAAATCCGAACCCATCTCCGATTGGATAAAGGTTCGGATTAGATTGTAATGGTGGAGGCGAGGGGAATCGAACCCCTGTCCGAAGACCGAATTACAGCATTTTCTCCGAGCGCAGTTTACATTTTGGATTTCCCTCGCCGAAACGCCTGTAAACGGGCTTATCGGTTTGGTAGCTTCATGATACCGGCCTTGCCGCAAAGCTTAGGCAGGCCTGTTCCTCACATCAATGACGCCGCTGGCCAAAGCCGTGAGCGCTTTGGGGCGACGCGCAGCCATTAGGCCGCGAAAGCGTAACTGTTATTGTCAGTTAATTTTAATTTCCCCGTTTTAACGAGGTCTGGGTCCTCGGCTCGCTTATCCTGTCCTTCGCAATCCCCGTCGAAACCAGTACGCCCCCATGCGGGCGCGCTCCCTTATTCCGCGCGCTGATTGCGCACCGCCCGAGCGGCTTCCAGCTTGGCGTCGCGCTCCGCCGCAGCATCGCGCTTGTCATGCAGGTGCTTGCCCACGCATACGCCCAATTCCATCTTGACGCGCCCATCCTTCAGATACAGCTGCAGCGGAACCAGCGTATACCCCTTGCGCTGCACCATCTGCCCAAGCTTGCGGATTTCATTCTTGTGCAAAAGCAGCTTCTTGGGCCGCATCGGATCGGTATTGAATATGTTGCCCTGCTCGTAGGGGCTGATATGCATGCCTTCGGCAAAAACTTCGCCGTCCTTCACCCGGGCGTAGCTTTCCTTCAGGTTCACATGCCCCTGACGGATGGATTTCACCTCGGTGCCGCACAGGGCAATGCCGCACTCATAGGTTTCCTCTACAAAATAGTCGTGCCGCGCACGGCGATTGGCCGCCACGGGCTTGATGCCTTTCTGCCTTGCCATGCGCACGCCTCCTTCTTTGTAGTGGTACAATATTATAGCATATGCATGGGCAAAGCGCAAGATGCGTCCAGCGCCCGATGAGGCGCTCGCGCCTACATCATTTCAAACGCCATCTGCGCTGCGCCCCAGAGCGCGTCGTGCGCAGGTGCTATCGGATCGCAGAGCGCCAGAAGCTGCTCGCGCACCATCTGCCGATAGAGCGTGTCGTGCTCCAAAAGTCCGCCCATCAGCGCCACACGCGGACGCTCCATGCTCAGCTGCTGTGCCAGCGCGCAAACCATCTGCGTCAGTTCCCTTGCGCCCCGCATGAGAATCTTTCGGCTTGCTTCGTCACCCTGCGCCGCGCATTCCAGCACGCAGCCGGCCAGCGCCGCCACGGCAGACTTGTCTTTTCCGCTGTAGTAAACATAATTCAGAATGTCCTGCGTTTCCTGTCCGCCCATTCTGCGCAGCACCGCTTCGCGCAGCGCGTGCGCCTGCATGCGTCCGTCGCCCGTCTGCACCGCAGCCGACAGCGCATCCCGCCCCAGCGCATAGCCGCTGCCCCCGTCGTCGATGAGATGCCCCCAGCCGCCCACGCGCGCGGTCCGCTGCATTCCGTTTCGTCCAAACGCCACAGAGCCTGTGCCGGAAATCAAAATACCGCCCGGGCCGTCCATCGCCCCGCGCAGCGCAATCTCAAAATCGGAAACCAGCGCCATTTTTCCTTCAAAACCCAGCGCGTTCAGCTCATGCAGCAGAAATTCATAAAGCCCGGGGGACGTCGCGCCTGCGCCGCCCACGCAAAGATGCGTGATCTTCGGCACGCTCACTTCCTGTGCCAGCGCACGCAGCACATTCCTTACGCCCGTTTCGCCCACCGAAGTCATATTAAACGGCCCAAACGCCGCCCGCCGCAGCAGGATGTTTTTCTCATCCCGCAGTTCCACTCTGGTGGACGTGCCGCCGCCGTCAATGCCCGCAATCATGCGTTTTCCTCTTTTACCGTCTCCGCCACAGCCCCGGCAATGCGCCCGCCGGCCTGATCGAGCATCGCCTGCGCCTCCTGCGCCGTCACGCCGCACAGGAGCATCACAATCGCCGCCTTGCAGCGATAGCCGCATGCCTCAAGGGCTGCCTGCGCCTGCGCTTCATCAGCACCTGTCGCCTGCTGCACAATGCGCTGGCAGCGGCGCACCAGTTTTTCATTACTTGGCCGCACATCCACCATCAGATTGCCATACACCTTGCCCATGCGGATCATCGCGCCGGTGGAAAGCATATTGAGCACGAGCTTTTGCGCCGTGCCGCTCTTCATGCGCGTGGAGCCGGTGACCACCTCGGGGCCCGGTTCCGGAGCGATGCCGATATCCGCCGCGCGGTCGATTTTCGAGCCTTTGCAGCAGGTGACGGCAATCACGCTCGCGCCGATGCTTCTTGCGTATTCCATCGCGCCCAGCACATAGGGCGTGCGCCCGCTTGCAGCCAGACCGCAGAGCACATCCTTGTCGCAAAAGCGAAGCCTGCGCAGATCTTCCGCTCCCATTTCGCGGCTATCCTCCGCCCCCTCCACGGCCTTGAAAATCGCCTGATGACCGCCAGCGATCAGCCCCTGCACCAATTCGGGAGAGACATTGTAGGTCGGCGGGCACTCCGAAGCATCCAGAATGCCCAGCCGCCCGGATGTGCCGCAGCCCGCATACACCAGCCGCCCACCATGCGTGAGGCGAGCGGCAATCAGATCAACCGCAGCGGCAATTTCCGGCAGTACAGCCTGCACGGCGTCCGCCACACGATGATCCTCGCTGTTGATGAGCGTCACCATATCCAGCGTGCTCATTTCATCGATATGCGCCGAACGCGGATTTCTCTGCTCCGTCGCAATTTTATCCAGTTCCAAAGCCATGCTGCTTTTCTCCTTTCGCTGCGCCCCCGCAGGGTTGCCGTCAGCGTGATGCGCTTCGTCGCCCGTCAGCACAGAAACGCTTCATCCCCAATGGTCGTCACGGTTTTTTCCGTTAAGCTCTGATGGAGTCGTCATTCTGGAGGATGTGCTGCGGAATACAGCAATCTTAGCCGTGCCATCCTGCAGCACGCGCAGCTCAAAGTCTCCGAATTGATAAGTTTTTCCTTCTGTTCCCTCCGCGCATGCAGACACGCAAAGCAGCCCATAACAAGCATGCAGCAAAGGAGCAGTCAGCCCCTGTTCTTCTTCATCATATCCGATTCACCTGCCCCTGTCAACCATCCCCATGCCCTGCGACGCGCTGTTTGTTTTCTGTCTTTTTTGGGCTTTCGTCCATGTTTTTGGCGTTTTTCATTCTTTTCTAATGTTGCAATCAGCAGAAATATGATACAATAAGAAAATCATTCTTCATACTGGAAAGGAACCATTATGGCGGCCAAGAAAAACAGCGTCGATATGACCCAGGGCTCCATCTGGAAGCATTTGATTGCCTTTGCCGTGCCCATGCTGATTGGGCAGATCTTTCAGCAGCTTTACAACACGGTGGACAGCGTCGTCGTAGGCCAGTTTGTCGGCAAGGAAGCGCTGGCAGCCGTGGGCGCCACCGGCAATATCATCAATGCGCTCATCGGCTTTTTCTCCGGGCTGTCCATGGGCGCCAGCGTCATCATTTCGCAGCATTTCGGCGCCAAAAACAAGCAGGGCGTGCACGACGCGGTGCACACCTCCATTCTCCTTACGCTTTTATCCGCCGTGTTCTGCACGCTGCTTGGCACCGTTGCCACCACTCCGCTGCTGCGGATGATGGACACGCCCGCCGATGTATTTGACCAGGCAGCCGCTTATCTGCGCATTTATTTTGCCGGCGTGACAGGGCTGATGATCTACAATGTGCTGTCTCTTATACACATCTCCGAGCCCACGAGACGTAGAGGAATCT
>CAMGDO010000090.1 GCA_946042585.1 uncultured Clostridia bacterium | reverse complement strand
AGATGTGTATAAGAGACAGGAAATCAGTTCAGTTCATTCACCAGCTGCTTGAATATCCGCCCGCGCTGCTCGTAATCGCTGAACTGATCAAAGGACGCGCATGCGGGCGACAAAAGCACGTTTCCGCCCTTCACCGCAAGCGTCCGGCACAGCTTCACCGCCTCCGGATAGCGCTTCGCATGGGCAATCGCGGTATATCCGGCGCGCAAAAGCGCCTCTTCAATCTGCTGCGCCGTTGCTCCGCACAATACCACCTGCGCAATCTGACCGCTGCGCACGATCACCTGCGCCAGCGCGTCAAAGGACACATGCTTGTCCGAGCCGCCCAGAATCAGCACCGTCGGCGCGCGCATGGTCTCAACGGCCTTGATCGTGGAATCCACGTTTGTGCCCTTGCTGTCATTGTACCACTTCACGCCGTCCAGCTCGCGCACAAACTCAATGCGATGCTCCACCCCCCGGAAGGTGCGCAGCGCGTGGCGGATCACCTCCGCCGGAACGCCCGATGCATATGCCATCATCGCCGCAGCCAACGCATTTTCCAGATTGTGCGGGCCGGGAATATAGACTTCTTCCACACCGCACACCGTGATTTCTTCGCCCTGATGGCGAATGACAATCTTCCCATCCTGCACGCACGCGCCTTCTTTGACCTGCTGCGTGCGGGAAAACCATTTTACCTGCCCGCTCAGGCCCTCCGCCATGCTGCGGCACAGCGCATCGTCATAATTCAGCACCGCCGTGTCGCCTGCATTCTGCCGGGCAAAGATATGTCGCTTCACGGCCGCATAATTTTCCATCGTATAGTGGCGGTTGAGATGATCCTCCGTCACATTGAGCACGGCCGCCACATGCGGATGAAAGGTATCCGTCGTTTCAAGCTGGAAGCTTGACACCTCCGCCACCAGCACATCGTCCTTTTGGCTCAGCATGGCGGCGGCAGACAGGGGGTACCCGATATTGCCCGCCACATAAGCTGTTTTGCCCATCGCGCGGTAAATCTCGCCCAGCAGCGACACCGTGGTGGTCTTGCCGTTTGTTCCCGTCAGAGCCACCAGCATGCCATCAGCCAGCTGCGAAGCCGTTTCCAGTTCGCCCGTCACCGGCACGCCCTTTTCCCGCGCCGCCAGCACAATCGGCGCGTCAATCGGCACGCCCGGGCTGATCAGCAGCAGATCGGCATCATCAAGCAGCGTCAGCGGGTCTTCTCCCAGATGCCACTCGCAGGGCAGATTGCGCAAAGGCGCTACCGCCTCGCCCAGTTCCTCCGCCGTTTTCCGGTCGTTCAGAATGGGAATCGCGCCATATCTGCACAGAAGCTGCGCAACAGCCACGCCGCTGCGCGCAAGGCCCAGCACCAGCACGCGTTTGCCCCGCCAGATCTGCCTGTCGTTTCTGCACACCGTATTCTCAGCCATGTGCATTTCCCCCTTTACCGCGCCGCTGCGCGCATCAGAACCATTTGTACATCGAGAGCACCGCCAGGGCGGACAGCGCCGCCGTCACCACGGCGTACATCGCCACGATTCTCGTTTCCTTCATGCCGCACATTTCAAAGTGGTGATGGATAGGCGACATCTTGAAAATGCGCTTGCCTGTCCCCGTTTTCTTTCGCGTGTATTTGAAATACGCCGTCTGCAGCATCACCGACACCGAGCTCATCACACAGGTGAAGCAGATGAGCAGCAGCAGAAACTCCACCTTCAGCACCACAGCCAGTCCCACCATGCAGCCGCCGATAAACATGCTGCCCGTGTCGCCCATGAAGATCTGCGCGGGATACCGGTTGAACCGCAAAAAGCCTGCGCATGCGCCCGCCATTGCAAAGGCCATCAGCGCCGCGGCATGGGTATTCAGCATCGCGCTGCTTCCGGCAGAAGCCGCCATCAAAAGCGCAATCACCGCAAAGCCGGCCATCCCCATGACCGTCACGCTGGACAAAAGGCCGTCCAGACCATCCTGAAGGTTGGCGCTGTTGGTCATAAACAGCACCGTCAGCGTAATCAGCGGGATATAGAAAATGCCCAGATCCCACGTTTTGCCCGTGAAGGGCAGAATCACGTCGCTCCCGACATAATGATATGCCCACAGGGAAAACACAAGACCCACAGCCAATTGTCCCACAATCTTCTGCCTTGGCTTGAGTCCCTCGTGGTTTTTCTTCACGTCCTTGATATAGTCATCCGCAAAGCCCACCGCCATGGAGCCAAGCGCGGCAAATAAAAGCCCCCACAGCGCATTGCCCAGGCTCCAGAAGCCCTGCATGGGATGCGCAGCGTGCATGACCAGCGCCAGCGCCGCTGTGCAGACCACCGTCACCGGTCCCATCACGATGCCGCCCATATTGGGCGTGCCCTTTTTGTTCAGATGCGACTGAGGCCCCAGCTCATACATGGTTTGACCAAACTTGAGCTTTTTCAGCTTCAGAATGCAGCCGGGCATCAGCGAAAGCATCATCGCAGCCGCCAGCGCCGCTGCGGCAAACATGTAAATCATGCGTACACCTCTCCGTTTTTTCGTTAATGATCCGCGCGCATTTCCATCAGCAGCTCCTGCACCAGTTTCTTCTCGTCAAACGGGTACTTTTTGCCGCGGATTTCCTGATATGTTTCATGGCCCTTTCCTGCCAGCACCACCACATCACCTGCGCATGCCGTTTCCAGCGCATGGCGAATCGCCTCACGGCGGTTTTCAATCACCGTGTATTTTGCGCCCGTAGGACGGATGCCTTCCTCAATGGCAGCCAGAATCTCATAGGGATCCTCGCTGCGCGGGTTATCGCTGGTCAGAATGGAATAATCCGCCAGCCGTCCGCTGATCTCGCCCATCAGCGGACGCTTGCCATGATCGCGGTCGCCGCCGCAGCCAAACATCACAATCACCCGGTTGCGCGTGAAATCACGCACGGATTTAAGGATATTCTCCAGCGCATCCGGCGAATGCGAATAATCCAGCAGCACCTTGTAGGGCGTATCGGTGCTGAGCATTTCAGCCCGTCCCGGCACGGCGCGCACATTTTCCAGCCCCCGGGCAATGTCATCCAGCGACACATCCAGCATCAGCGCAGCCGCAGCCGCTGTCAGCGCATTGTATACATTGAAGATACCCGTCATTTTCAGCCGGATGTCGCATTCGCCCCGGTTTGCCACGCACAGGCGGAAATGCACGCCGTTTTCGCTAATTTCAATATCGCGGGCATATACGTCGGCATTGGTGCAGATGCCAAAGCGCAGGCACGGCACCTGAATATCGCCAAGAATGTCCTTTGTCGTCTCATCATCTACATTCAGTGCAGCGCTGTGCACAAAGCAGGGCGAAAAGAAAGCTTTTTTGGCCTGGAAATACTTGTCCATCGTGCCGAAATAGTCCAGATGATCCTGCGACAGATTGGTATAGCAGCCCACGTCGTACCGGATGCCGTCCACGCGGTGCATGGCCGTGGCATGCGCGGACACCTCCATCACCACCGCCTGCACCTGCTCGTCCGCCATATGCCGCAAAAGTCCCTGCAGCTCATGTGCCTCGGGCGTGGTCATGTGGCTGGAAATAAACGTATGGCCAATCATGTTGCCCGTCGTGCCAATCAGCCCGCATTTCATTCCTGCGCATTCCAGAATGCTTTTGAGCAGATAGCTTGTGGTCGTCTTCCCCTTGGTGCCGGTGATGCCCACCATCTTCATCTGGCGGGCAGGATATCCATACAGCGCGGCGCACATGGGGCCAAACGCCATACGCGTATCCTGCACCAGCAGCTGCGGCACATCCAGCGGAAGCAGCCGCTCCACCACCAGCGCCGCCGCGCCGTTGCTTACCGCCTGCGCGGCAAATTCATGCGCATCAAACCGCGCGCCCGAGATGCAGAAAAACAGGCCGCCTGTCGTTTTGACGCGGCTGTCCATAAAGGGCTGCGTCACCTCGCAGTCGCCCTGCCGTTCTATTACCAGCTGCGCGCATTCGCGCTGCAAATCACTCAGTTTCATGCCATGCTCCTTTCGTCGCCGTTGGCAACCAGTATATTATATACAAAAATGTGGCACTTGACAACTACTGCGGCATATCAAACGAAACATTCACGGTGCTGCCCTGCGCGGCATACATACCTGCTGCCGGGCTCTGTTTCACCGCAATTCCGCTGCCGGTCAGATGCATCTCAAGCCCCCGCGCACGCAGCACACGGCTGGCCTCCACCACAGACATGCCCACCACATCCGGGATACACACCATCGTTTCGGGCGTTGCCGCATCCTGCGCGGCAGTATATAGCATCACCTGACCGCCGGTAATCATTGTGCCGCCGGCAGGAGGCATCTGCGCCGTCACCACGCTGTCCACGCCATCCGTTTCCCATTTCAAAGACAGGCTTCTGAGCGTTTTCTGAGCCTGTTCCAGCGTCATGCCCGTAAGGTCGGGCACCGTCGCCTTCTTCTGCTCCGTTTTCGTGGTCTTTTCATAGCCCAGATACGCCAGCGTATCCTCAATGATCTGCCGGGCAAAGGGCGCGGCGGTCGTTCCGCCGTAATCCACCGGCACATCGGCCGCATTGACGATGACCAGCACGGCAAAGCGCGGCTGATCCGCCGGGGCAAAGCCTACAAAGGAACCGATGTGCACGCTGGAGGACACTTTGCCGTCGATATACACCTGCGCCGTGCCCGTCTTTCCGCCCACGCGGTAGCCTTCGATATAGGCGTTTTTTCCGCCGCCCTCGCTGACCACCTTTTCCAGCAGCTCGCGCATGATGGCCGAGGTTTCCGGGCGAATCGGATTGGATACCACCTGCGATGCCGTGCGCTGCACGGTGTTTCCCTGATCATCCAGCACCTCCGCCACGATGTATGGCTTCATCAGCCTGCCGCCGTTCACCACCGCGGAAAAGACTGTAATCATCTGAAGGGGCGTCACCGCCACGCTCTGCCCAAAGCCAATGCGCGCCAGATCCACATTCTTCACATACCGGCTGTTGATCAGAATGCCGGCGCTTTCTCCGGGAAGATCCACGCCCGTGCGCACGCCCAGTCCAAAGGCGCGCATATACTGATACATTCTCTGCGTGCCCAGACGCAGCGCCAGCTGCACAAACACCGGATTGCAGCTGTTTTTCAGCGCTTCCGTCAGCGTTTCGCTGCCATGGCTGTTTTTCCAGCAGCGGATGGTGTCGCCATCCACCCGAATGGCGCCCGTGCAGGTGAACGTATCATTCACCGTCGTCACCCCCGCGTCCAGCGC
>CAMGDO010000089.1 GCA_946042585.1 uncultured Clostridia bacterium | reverse complement strand
TGCGGAATAAAAATGAAGGGGCTGCGCCCCTTCATTGCATCCCGGCAGCTGTGTGCCCAATTTGTTGATCGTCTGAGCCGGAGCCCGCATGGCAGGCTACGGAAAGATTATATTCATTTCAGGACTGTTCCTCAGCCGCAGCGTCTTCCGCAAAGCCCGCCGCCCACTGGGAGGGCGTCTTGCCCGTGGTCTGATGGAAAACCTTGCTGAAATAGGAGGAATCCTCATACCCGACGCAGGCAGCCACATCCCGCAGGCGCATATCGGGATGCTCCCGAATCAGCCTCATTGCGCTCTCCATTCGGCACTGAGTCAGGCAGGCATTGAAGGAGGTATTTCCGTATTTTCGGAAAAGACGGTTCAAATAGGTCTGGGAGATGCCGATCTCACGGCACACATGGGTCACGCTGATGGGCTCTCCATACTTATCCTGAATAAAGCTCAGCGCGCATTTGTACAGCTCCTCAGGAGACATGCGCCGGTCGGTGGCAAGGGCCTCGTCAAAGAGCAGCGTGTAGATGCCGGCCATCAGTTCGCTATAATGCGCAGCGCAGCCAATCTGCTCCAAAATCTCCTGGTTGAACGTATCCTGATTGCGCGCCAGCGCCTGATGATAGGGCAGCACCGTGTGCAGAAGCTGCTGCAGCATCCGACTCACATGAATCAGCGGCACCTGCCGTTTTTCCCAGTCCGCCGCCAGAGTGAACATCAGCTCCTTGATCAGGCGCTTGTTTCCCGTTTCACAGAAGTATTCCAGCTTTTTGATGAGCGCAGAAGAAAGGTGCGGCTGCTCCTCCGTCTTTTGGGTCTGCGGCAGAAAGCTGTATTGATGCCGGCCGATGACGACAGTGCTTCGGTGGAGCTTTTCCGCCTTGTGAACAAAATCGGCAAACTGCTGGAACGGCATGGGATTGCGGCTGAGAATCAAATTCCAGGTATTGGCGCTGCAGGTCTGCGCCACATAGCTTTTCGCGGCGCTTTGAAAATCCGCAGCCGCCGCATCTGCCCGGGCATAAAGAATCTGCTCCTCCGGATTGCGTCCCTGCAGCACCCGGAAGGAAAGCCCCTGCGTTTCAACCGGCACGGCTGCGGTCAGCGGTTCTTCATTGAATCGGGTCAGATTTCCCCAGCGGATATAGGCAAAGTGATATTTTCCCCCGCCGTAGAACTGTCGGAGCAGCTCCTGATCGTATGCGCGCCCGGACAAAAGCGCGCCAAGCAGCGCGGGCTCCTGCTCGGCACGGGCCTTGTCCAGCTTGGCCTTGATTTTTTCCAGAGTGGCGGTCATATGCGGAATGGTGACGGGCTTGAGAATGTAATCGTCCACTGCCGCCTGAATCGCACCCTGGGCATATTCAAACTCGGCATAGCCGGACACGATCACAATACACAGCGCCGGGCACAGCGCGCGCGCCTCCCGAGCCAGATGGATGCCGTCCATTCCCGGCATGGAAATATCCGTCATCAACAGATCAATCCGGTTCGCGCGCAGGCAGTCAAGCGCCTCCTGCGCATTGGTACAGAAAGCAGCAATGTCAAAATCCGGCGCGTATTTGGTCACTATCGCCTGCAGGAAACGCAGTGCCGGGGTCTCATCGTCCACCAGAAGAACCTTATACATGAGGAGCGCTCCTTTCACCATGGCAGGTATAGAGAAAACGGATGCCGTTCACACCTATGCTTTTCTGATCTCACGGGGCAGCGTCATCTCCACCACGGCTCCCCCGTCATTGTACAAAACCATCCGGAGCTTGCCCTTGCTGTAATAATGCAGGCGCAAATAGGTATTGATCAGGCCGATATGTCCGTTGGCCGGGTCGGAATAGGGCGTTTTATCCCGGTCTGCCTTGGCAAAGGCGGCCAGCAGACGGCTGCGCACCTCTTCGTCGAAGCCGCTGCCGTTGTCGCGCACCACCAGCCGCAGCTGATCGCCCTCCACAACGCCCTCCAGCCGGATCACCCGCTTGCCGCTCTGTCCCTTGAAGCCGTGAGATACCGCGTTTTCCACCAACGGCTGCAAGGTCAGCTTGGGAATGAGCAGATCGTCGGCATTCTCAGGCATGCTGATATAAAATTCCAGCTGATCCTCATAGCGCGCCTTGGCAAGCATCAGATAATGCTGGGCATTCTGCACCTCCGCCGACAGCGGGGCAGTCTTGGCGCTGGTGTCGGTAGCATACCGCAGCATCTGCGCAAACTGATCGCAGATTTCCATGATTTCCTCATTGCCGGATTCCATGCCCTTGGCGCTGATGATGTTCAGGGTGTTATAGACAAAATGGGGGTTGATCTGCGTTTGCAGGGCGTTCAATTGCGCCTGCATGGTGCTGTTGCGCAAAGAGATTTCCCGCTGCGCGCTGTTGCGCAGACGGGTGAGCAGATCATTGAGCGTCTGCTCCAGGGTAAAGATTTCCTCATCGCGTGGGCTGGTCACAAAGGATAACGCCACATCTGCGGTGGAATCCACCATGCGGCGCGAGGAAATCTGCCGGATTTTCTTGGTCAGGCTGCGGATGGAACGGGTCAGGCGCTTGGACATCAGAATCGTGATGATAATGCCCGCCACCAGAATAACGCCGCTGAAGCCCAGACGCCTGAGCTGCAGCTGATGGGCACGGCTATAGTAGACCTGGAAGTCCTGTGCCACATATACGCTGAGCCCCAGCTCATTGCTGTGCAGGCGAATGGCAAACCGCCTTGAGCCGTCCTCCAATGTATAGAGGGTGATATATCCTGCCTCTGCGTCCTCATAGGTCGCCGTATCCCCCTCTGCGCGATACAGCACTTCGCCGTCATCAAACAGCGCATGGGCGCTCACGCCTGTGATATTATCCACCGTAAAGATGCGCTCCAGATCCTCCACCGGAGAATCCACCTCGATATAGCCAATATCCCGTCCATGCCACTGCACGGCTTTGATGGTGAAAAATACCATGGGCGAGGTAGGAAGCGAGGTCCAGGGGTCGGCATGCGGCCCGATGGTGTGCTGGGTGGAGGGCGTTGTCCGCACCTCCTCCAGATAATCCAGAGATTCAATCAGCGCCTTCGCTTCCTCGGACATGCAGGTGATATTGCTGTATCGCTCAGCCCGGGAGGACAGGTAAAAACCGTTTGGGGCAAATGCGGTGATGCGGTAAAAATTGTCCGTCAGCGGCGCTTCATAATACAACACCTGATACATCAGGTTCTGCATGGCATACAGATCCTGTTCACTCCAGTCCGCACCATTCATGGTAGCCTTGCGCAGCGCATTCATAAAATTGATGTTGGAGGTCAGTTCCTCAATGGCATAATCGGTCAGCGTCTGATAGGATTCCAGCTCTGTGAGCATCTTGTTGCCCAGCGCGGACAGGGTGTTGTAGGCATTTTCGTGAAGCAGATCCATATTGAACTGCAATGAATAAATTGAGTTTGCCAGCGTAATGAGCGTGGCCAGCAGCGAAAACAGCAGTGTCAGCTTATGCTCCATTTTCATACGCATAAATCCTCCGGGCATACAGGGATAAAACAGAACGCACATGTTTTTTCCATTACATCATAAGAAAGACAGTTTTTCCTGCTTGTGTCGGATTTTTTTAATCTTTGTGCCGAAAAATACAAATTATTTCCAGCAAAAAACGGCATAGGACATGAAATTCCTATTGTTTGTGCCGAATATTCCATTGAACTATACCGCCAGTTTTCTCTAATAGGATTAGTCCTGTCACTGGAAAGCGCGCTGAACGGCAAAAGCGCTTTGTGACGCAAATGTTATGATCAAAGAAATAGGAAGAACAGCAAATGAAATCACTTCTGAAGCATCTGAGTTTCGTCACAGCCCTTCTTTCTCCTGGCGCTGACCATGGGGATGTCGGCACTGGCTTACACGGGAACAAACCTGGAAGCTCCGCATGTGGGAGACATCGCCATTGACGGCGACCTGAGCGAGTGGGATCTGACCCGCTGCGTCCGCATCGACTCCGAAGGACAGATCATCGACCAGATCGAGCACTGGGATGGCGCGGCGGACTGCTCCATGGAGCTGTATGCCATGTGGGATGAGGAAAACCTCTATATCGCCATGAAAATCTTCGACGATACTCCCCTGGTGTACCGCGAAGGCTTCCCCCTGGATGAGCTGGATGCCGTCATCTTCTTCCTGAGCACCGATCCCGCTGCGGATCCCGAGCGCACCGAATATACGGCGACCGACTGGCGCATCGTCCAGTTCGCCGACAAGTACAAGAACGATTTCGATTTCTTCAGCTATATTGACCGCGAAATGATCGCCGATCCCATGGGCTGGGAAACACAGGGCGAATATGGCGACGAGCTGGTGTTTGAGGATTTTGAAGGTGCCATCGTCACCATGGAGGGCGGCATCATCTGGGAAAGCCGCATCGCCCTTTCTGAGCTGAGCAATGCGCAGATTGCCCCGCTGGTGCCCGCTGCGGGCGTCGTCATCGGCTTTGATTGCTCCATCCTGGACGTCGATCTTCCCTGCCCCGGCATTCACAGCCTTCGCATGCAGTGTTCCGCCCAGCTGGACGGCCGTGACCGCAGCCCCGAAGCCTATCCCGTTGACACCAATCCCTCTCTGTGGGGCACGCTCACCTTTGTGGACTGATATATTCTGAAATAACGATTAAGGAGGCGCCTGTTGAAAATGCTGAAAAGACTTTTGACGCTTACGCTGGCAGCAGTCATGCTGGTATGCGCTCTGCCCGCGGCGGAGGCGGCAAAACGTGAAAAAGTTGATGCCGACACAATGAACTTTACTGAAATCCTGGAGGATACCAAAACCAAGGGCACGGCCAGCGTTTATCACTGGTGGACGGCCGGCGGTGAAAAGGAAGCCATCGAAAGCGTTGTGGACGGCTTCAAAACCGTCTATCCCTCTGTCAAGGCCAAGTCCAACGCCATCCCTGGCGGCGCCGGCGGCGCGATGGTCATGAAGGTCAAGGTGCTGCAGCAGGCCGGCAAGAGCCCGGAAACCTTCCAGGCCCATCCCGGCAAGGAAATTGAGCCCTATCTCAATTCCAACATGCTGCTCAAGCTCGACCAGCTGTGGGAATACGGTCATCTTTCCGAGCGCGCCCTGCCCGGGCTTGAGGATCTTTGCACCTCTGCGGACGGCAGCAAGTACATCGTGCCCATCGGCATTCACAAGACCAACGTCATTTTCTACAACATCCATGTGTTTGAGAAATACGGCGTAGCCATCCCCGATCATCAGAACATCACCTGGGACGAGTTCTGGGCGATCTGCGATGAGCTG
>CAMGDO010000088.1 GCA_946042585.1 uncultured Clostridia bacterium | reverse complement strand
AGATTCCTCTACGTCTCGTGGGCTCGGAGATGTGTATAAGAGACAGGCGTGCAGACGCTGCTCACCTGCACGGATTTGAGCGACCTGTCGGGCGCAGCGCCCGAGGCTGTGCTGCGCGTGCGCAGCGGAGAAATCACAACGGAGCATTTATGAACAGATTCATCTTCTGGGACTGGAACGGCACGCTGCTGGACGATGCGGAAACCGGACTGCTTGCCATGAACGCCATTCTGCAAAATACAATAAGCCGCTGCTGCGCGACCTGACGGATTACCGCGCGCATTTCGGCTTTCCCGTGCAGGATTACTATGCCCGTCTCGGGCTGGGCGCGGACATCTTTCCCGTGGTATCCCACGAATGGATGGCGCAATACAATCGTCTTGAGAGCGCATGCCCGCTGCGCGAGGGCGCGCAGGCGCTGCTCTCCGCCTTTCAGGCGGCAGGCTGCCATCAGATCATTCTGTCCGCTTCCAAGCGCGAAAACCTGCTCCGGCAGATGGCGCGCTACCCCATCGCGCAGTATTTCGACGACGTGCTGGGACTCGACCATATCTATGCCACCTCCAAGGAGGGCATCGGCCGCGAATACCTGCTGCGCCATGGCATTGACGGCGCGGACTGCGTGCTGCTGGGCGACACGCTGCACGACGCCGAGGTCGCCCGCGCGCTGGGCATGCGCTGCATCCTGCTGGAGGGCGGACATCAAAACAGCGATACGCTGCGCACCGCCCGCTGCGATGTGGCAGCGGATTTTGCTCAAGCCGCCCGTCTCGCGCTTGAGGGATAGCGCCAAAGACGGCAAATAAAAAAGCCGCCGGGAATGCCCGACGGCTCATACGCGCAAAATGCAGAAAAAACACAAAGAAGGGGCTTTCGCCCCTTCTTTTTTATTCCGTCCTGCGTTATTCCAGATCTTCAAACTCGGATTCGGGCATTTCCGGCGCGGGATCCTCGTCCGGATTCACCTCCACCGGCTGGAAGGTCGCGCGGATGGCTTCCTCCACTTCCTCGCGCATATCGGCATGCTCCTTGAGGTACAGGCGGCAGTTTTCGCGGCCCTGGGCAATGCGCTCATCCTTATAGCTGAACCACGCACCGCTCTTGTGGATGATGTCGCGCTCCACCGCCATATCCAGAATGGTTCCCTCGCGGCTGATGCCCTCGCCATAGAGCAGATCAAACTCCGCCACGCGGAAGGGCGGCGCCACCTTGTTCTTGACCACCTTGATCTTGGTGCGGTTGCCGATGACCGTGGGGCCGTTCTTGAGCTGCTCGCCGCGGCGCACATCCAGCCGCACGGAAGAGTAGAATTTGAGCGCGCGGCCGCCCGTGGTGACCTCGGGATTGCCGTACATCACGCCCACCTTTTCACGCAGCTGGTTGATAAAGATCACGATGGCGTTGGTCTTGTTGACCACGCCCGCCAGCTTTCTCAGCGCCTGGCTCATCAGCCGCGCCTGCAGACCCACAAAGCTGTCGCCCATCTCGCCGTCAATCTCGGCGCGCGGCACCAGCGCCGCCACCGAGTCCACCACCACGATATCCACCGCGCCCGAGCGCACCAGCGCCTCACAGATTTCCAGCGCGTCCTCACCCGTGGAGGGCTGGCTGACGTACAGTTCGTCAATGTTCACGCCCAGCTTCTGCGCATAGGCAGGGTCCAGCGCGTGCTCGGCGTCAATGAACGCCGCAATGCCGCCGCGCTTCTGGCTTTCCGCCACCACATGCAGCGCCACCGTCGTTTTGCCGCTCGATTCGGGGCCGAACACCTCGATGATGCGGCCCTTTGGAATACCGCCCACGCCCAGCGCCAGATCCAGCTCCAGGCATCCGGTAGGCACCACGTCCACCTTCATGTGCGCCTGCTCGCCCAGCTTCATCACCGTGCCCTTGCCAAACTGCTTTTCCAGCGACGCCAGCGTCGTTTCCAGCGCCCTTGCGCGGTCATCCATCACCTTTGCCGTCTTTTCTTCCGCTTTCTTCGCCATGCTGCTTCTCCTCGTTTATTTCAGAATATGTTTTTTCAGCATTTCCACCGCCGCCTGCACGGCCTGCGCGCGGATTTCCCCGCGCCCGCCCTGAAAGCGGCAGGCCTGCGTCTCTTCGCCATCCGGCCCGCAGTAGCCGATATACACCAGCCCCACGTCCTCGCCGTCAGGCCCTGCATATCCCGTGGTGCTCAGCGCATAATCCACACCGATGCGTGCGCGCGCGCCCGCTGCCATTTCCCGCGCCGTTTCGCTGCTCACCGCAGTGTGCCGCATGAGCGTTTCATGGCGCACGCCCAGCAGCGTCTCCTTGCGCCCCTCATCATAGGCCACCACGCCGCCCATCATCACGCGGCTGGCGCCCGGCACGCAGATGAACGCATCCGCCAGCAGCCCGCCCGTCAGGCTCTCCGCCGTTCCCAGCGTCTGCCCGCGCGCGGACAGCGCGTCAATCAGCTGCTTTGTCATTTCTTCAGGTCTGCGGCAAACAGATCGCGCAGCTGATACAGATATTCCGCGCCGGAATACACCGTCAGCACGCACACCGCCACGCTCAGCACCGTCGTCATCACCGGCACGTCAATCACCAATACCCACAGAATGGTCACCATCTGCACCACGGTTTTGATTTTGCCGCTCAGCCCCGCCGCCACCACGCGGCCCTGCTCGGCGGCAATGAGGCGCAGTCCGTCCACCATCAGCTCGCGTATCACCACAATGACGGGCACCCACACCGGCAAAAGCCCCTGACCGCTCATCATCATCATGGTGCTCACCGTCAGAATCTTGTCGGCAATCGGGTCGGCAAACTTGCCAAAGCTCGTCACCAGCTGTTTCTTGCGGGCAATATGCCCGTCCAGCGCATCCGTGATGGCGGCCAGGGCAAACACCAGCGCCGCAGCGACATACCAGCCCAATGCCACCAGCACAAGGCACACGGGCACCATTGCAATGCGCAGAATGGTCAGTTTGTTCGGCAGATTCATCCGGCATCCTCCTTATTGATCGCCAACAGCCTCGCCATACAGGTCGTATACATCAGCCCGGGTGATCTTCACCCGGATAAACTCTCCCTCTGTGAGCTCCTTATGGGCGGTGAAATAGATTTCGCCGTCCGAATCGGGCGATTCCATTTCGCTGCGTCCGCTGTACAGGCCATTTTCCATGCCTGTCACCAGCACCCGGTATTCCCTGCCCACGCGCGCTTCGTTGCCCTCGCGGCTGATTTCGGCCTGCAGCGCCATCAGGGTGTCCAGCCGCTCCTCCTTCACGCTCTCGTCAATCTGATCGGGCATCTCCGCGGCGGGCGTATCCTCCTCGGCGGAGTATCTGAAGGCGCCCATTCTGTCAAATCGCACCTCGGCGGTGAAGTCCATCAGGCGCTTGAAATCCTCCTGCGTTTCGCCGGGGAAGCCCACAATGAAGGTGGTGCGCAGGGTAAAGCCCATATCGCGCGCAGCCAGCAGCAGTTTTTTCGTCTCTTCTATATCGCCCCGGCGGTTCATGCGCGCAAGCACCGGCATGGAGGCATGCTGCAGCGGCAGATCAAGATACTTGCACACGTTTTCGTGCCGCGCCATCTCCTCCAGCAGCTTCAGATCGATTTCATCGGGATACATATACAATACCCGCAGCCAGTCCACGCCTTCCACCTGCGCGGCCTTTTTCACCAGCTCGCGCAGCGAGGAGCCATTGTCCGTGCCATAGCGCGAGGTATCCTGGGAGATGAGAATCTGTTCCCGCGCGCCTCCTCGCGCCAGCGTGCGCATTTCCTCCAGAATCTGCGCCTCCCCGCGCGAGCGGTAGCTGCCGCGAATGAGGGGAATGGCGCAGTAGGCGCAGCGGTTGTTGCACCCCTCGCCAATGCGCACATAGGCCGAATATCCCGGCGTTGTCAGCACGCGGCCACATTCGAGCATCTGCTGGCTGCGCCTGCGCTCATCCACGCGCTCTCCGGCAAAGGCACGATCCAGTATATCGCAGATCTGCCCATACTGGCTGACGCCCACCAGCGCGTCAATCTCAGGCATATCCTCCAGCAGCGCGTCGCCATAGCGCTGCGCAAGGCACCCTGTCACAATCAGCTTGCGGCAGCGGCCCGTCTGCTTGTACTGCGCCATCTCCAGAATCGCCTGAATGCTTTCTTCCTTGGCAGGGTCAATAAAGCCGCAGGTGTTGACCAGCAGCGCGTCGGCCTGCGCCGGATCCGCTGTAAATTCATGCCCCTTCGCCGTCAGGAGCGAAAGCATCTGCTCTGTGTCCACGCGGTTTTTCACACAGCCCAGGGAAATGACGCCAATCTTCATGCGCGCCTCCGAAATCCTCATCAAATTCTAATGGATTATATCATAAAACAGCAGGGCAAACAAGTAGGCACACGCAAAAACGCGAACAAATGTTTGTGATAATCGTGTGAATCTCCTATCCGGACCGCAAAAAAAGAGACTCGCCACAAAAGCGGGTCTCTTTATTTCGCAGCAGGTAAAAATACCGCTTAATCCACCGTGTAGGGCAGCAGCGCGATGGCACGGGCGCGCTTGATGGCCTCGGACAGCTGACGCTGATGCTTCGCACAGGTGCCGGACATACGGCGGGGACGAATCTTGCCGCGTTCGTTGGTGAAACGACGCAGACGGTTGACATCCTTATAGTCGATATATTCGATCTTATCGACGCAGAAGCTGCAAACCTTGCGGCGCGGCTTACGACCGCGCGGACGGCGTGCTCCACGATCTTCGGACATGGAAAGCTCTCCTTTCATCGCCGGAAGGCTCCGGCAGTTTCTCAGGTTTCAGTTAAAACGGAAGCTCATCGTCGTCCACCTGCGTGAACCCGGCGTCCGCGGGCGCAAAGGCCGGAGCCTGCGCGCGGGGGGCGGCAGCGGGTGCGGGGGACGGCGCGGCATGGTAATCACCGGCGGAAGCGCCTGCGGACTGGGGCGAGGAGAGGAATTCGACCTCGTCGGCGACGATGTCAAACGCGGTGCGCTTGCTTCCGTCCTGCGCCTCATAGGAGCGCGTCTGGATGGAGCCGAACACGGCGACCTTCCTGCCCTTGGCCAGATAGCGGCTGCAGAGCTCGGCAAGCTGGCGCCAAGCGACGATGTTGAAGAAATCGGTTTCCTGCTGGCCCGTCTGCGCGTTCTTGAAGCGGCGGTTCACCGCGATGCTGAAGTTGCAGACCGGAATGCCGGTGCTGGTCGATCTCATTTCAGGGTCGCGCGTCAGATTGCCAATCAAATACACTTTGTTCATGCTCTGTATCCTCGTTATCCTTCAAACG
>CAMGDO010000087.1 GCA_946042585.1 uncultured Clostridia bacterium | reverse complement strand
TACACCTAAGCCTTCGTCGGCAGCGTCAGATGTGTATAAGAGACAGAGATTGCAGCGGGTGAGCAGCTGAGAGATTGCTTCAGCCCGCATGTCGCTTTCGCAGACAAATTCAAGATGATAGTCATGCTCAGGTGCGGTGACGGAACCTTCGCCCAGAAAAGCGCCGCGCAGGAAAGATTGCTGACAGCACTTGCGCGTGAGCGCACGGCGGGGGATACCGCGAAAAACGTCACCCTGATCGCTTTCGTGGAGCATGTGCAGCGAAAGCATCAGCTTGCGTGTGTCGGCCTGAGAGAGCTTGATAATGCACACGCGACGGCCGCCAAAGCGCGCTGCTTTGGCAAAGTGCGGCGAAGCGTTGATTTCAAGGCATTTCTTGAGCAGAATGAAAATGCGCTTCGCCACGGAGACATTTTCGGTGGTATAAGCGATGGACACCTTCCCTCTGCCATGAAGCGTCATGGATGCACAGGCCTGTGTCAGCGCATTGAGCTCGCTGAGCATGCAGCAGCTTTTTTCGGTGCGCAGGGAAACCAGTTCCTGCTTGACTTCGGTAGAAAAGCTCATGGGTCAAAGCGGCCGATCAGGCGCACCTCGGGCTGCAGCTCCACGCCGGAATCTGCAAGCACCGTGTTTTGAACATGGCGCATCAGCCTGTAAATATCCTGGGCTGTCGCGCCGCCTTTGTTGATAATGAAGCCGGCGTGTAGCTCGCTGACCTGCGCGCCGCCGATGGAATAGCCTTTGAGGTGAGAATCCTGAATCAAAGCGCCGGCAAAATAACCGCTGGGACGCTTGAAGAACGATCCGCAGCTGGGATATTGCAGCGGCTGCTTTTCGCGGCGGCGAGCGGCATAATCCGCCATCGCGGCGCGAATCTGCGCGGGGTCGCCTTTTTTCAACTGAAAACGAGCGGAAAGCACCGTCCAGCCATGCTCCATGACGGCGCTGTGACGATAGCTAAGTTCCAGCTCGGGCAATGCAAGCGTTTTGATGACGCCGTCTGCCAGCACACGGGCAGAAACGATAACATCCTTCATTTCGCCGCCGTATGCACCGGCATTCATGCAGACGGCGCCGCCGGTGGAGCCGGGAATACCGGCAAGGCATTCAAAGCCTGTCATGCCATGTTCTGCTGCGATGCGCGCAACAGTGGAAAGCAATGCGCCTGCCTGCGCGGTGATGACGCAGCCATCACAGGATATGGCTGACATGCGGCTGCCGATGTGCAGGACGATGCCGCGAAAGCCATCGTCGGAGACAAGGGTGTTGGAGCCATTGCCCAACAGCAGCAACGGGATGCTGTGTACCCTGGCAAAATGGCAAACGAGTTCTACCTGTTCATCGGTTTCAGGTTCGATAAAAATATCGGCAGGACCTCCCACGCGCATGCTGGTGTAATCACGCAAAAAAACGTTGCGGCGGATGCATGCAGCGGGAAGAACCCCAAAGAGCTGCTCAATGATGGTTGCGGACATAGTTCCTCCGGTCAAATTATAGCCTATTATAACAAACGATCATGCAATCTGCAAGAGCCTGTCTCAAATATTTTGTGTGTTTTACAATTTGCTGATTCATGCACACCGGCACATTGACAGATGGGAATATCCAGAAGAAATGAAAATGTGCCGCCCTCTTTGCGGAAGGCGGCACAGATAGCGCTGAATGCTGAGAGAAATTACAGAACGGACTTGGTGGCGATGACATCCACGCCGGTGTCCACCACGTTGGCGATCAGCACATCACCGGCATTGATGGGCGCGGTGAGCTGCAGCTCGTCAATCGCGCGCATGCATTCATCGATCTTGGCCTTCGGAATGGGGGAACGGGTCTTGAGGCTGACGGGCATCACGCTGCCCTTCACGGGAGCAACGGCAGTGATCATGCGCAGGGGCTGGGTGCATTCCTGATGCGCGTAGGTTTCGCCGCGCTTGCAGGTATTGCCCTTAACGGCTACGACAGCGCCGTCTTCCAGGGTAACTTCCATACGGCAGCCCATAGGGCAGTTGATGCAGGTAATAATCTCGGTCTTTTGCAAGGAAGGATACCTCCTCATGAGTATTTTCGTTCGGATTCTATTTTACGCTTTTCCGGCCAATTTTACAATAGCCGAAGCAAAGATTTTTATATTTTTGCGCAGACAATCAAGGGAAATATATTCATTTGCCTGATGCGCAAGATCCTCATCCTCCGGGAAGGACGCGCCGAAGGCGACGCCTTCGCGCAGCGAGCGGGCATAGGTGCCGCCGCCGATGGACAGACACTTGCGCTCAAGCCCTGTTTCTTCACAATAGGCGTCCAGAAGCTTTTGCACCAGCTCGCTGCTCTCGGGCACATAATGCGGCTCCTTGCTGTTTGTTTCAATCTGGAAGCCGGGCAGCGCCGCGCGCACATTCTTATCCAGCATGGCAGGATTGGTCATGATGGGATAGCGAACATCCAGCGTGGCGAACACGCCGTTCTTTGCATCGGCGCGGATAATGCCCATATTGCAGGTCAGATGGCCGCTCATGCCATCCTCCACGCTGATGCCCAGCGCTTCGCCCCTGTACTGCATGCCGACCTTATCCGCCAACGTGCGCAGCGCGCCCCGCACGCCCAGCTCACGCAGCACCAGCAGCATTTCTCCGATGGCATTGCGCGCCGATTCAGGGTAAGCGGCATGGCCGTTGATGCCGATGGCGGTGATTTCCACATCTCCGTCCTTCATAACGGCAGTAACAGGAAGATCAAGCGCTTTAGCGATTTCATCCACGCGCTGGATGGTGCTTTCATCGCCCCGGACGGTAGCGACCGCCTTGCCGGGCACGACATTGGGGCGTTCGCCGGTGTTGAAGGCGACTACCTGCAGCCCTTCATCGCACAACGGCGCGCGAAGACGGGCGCTGTACATACCCTTTTCGATGTTGATGAGCGGGTAGGAAGCATCGGGGCTGAAGCCGCTGCGCGGCATGGTGGCCGCCTCGCGATAGTGCGCGATATCCTGCCAGCCGCTTTCCTCGTCGCAGCCCAGAATCAGGCGCACCTTGCGATGCAGGGGAATGCCGGCCATCTGCACAGCCTTCATGGCATAAAGCGCGGCGACGGCAGGGCCTTTGTCATCGCTGGCACCGCGGCCATACAAACGGCCGTTCTCAATCACTGCGGCATAAGGCGGGCAGTTCCAGCCGTCGCCTTCGGGCACCACGTCCAGATGCGCCAGAATGGCCAGCGCATCCTCGTCGCTGCCCTCGCCCAGATCGGCGTGGGCAATGTAGCCGTCAAAGTTTTCGGTCTTGAAGCCCATTCGTTCGCAGTCGCTCAGCGCGACATCCAGCATGCGCCGCACATTTGTGCCAAAGGGTGCGCCGGGCTGGGCGTCTGCCTTCACGGAGGGAATGCGCAGCCACTTTTGCAGCGTATCCAGCATTTCGTCCTGCAGGGAATCGGTGATAGCGTTCAGTTTCGGATCAAGCATGGTAATCGAACCTCCCGGGTTTATTCTTCAGTCATGGCTGCTGCCAAACGGCGCAGGCCTTCGTGCAGTCGATCATGCGGACAGGCGAAATTCATGCGGACAAAGCCATTGCCCAGTTCGCCGAAGAAGGTGCCGTTATTGAGCACCAGATGATGCCGCTTGAGGCGGGCCATGATTTCATCCATGGTGGGAGCATAGGCGCGCAAATCAATCCAGCACAGCGCGGTGGCTTCGATGGGCGACACCACGGCCCTGGGCAGAAGACGCGGCAGCTCACGCATGATGATCTGCCGGCTTTCTTCCAGATACGCAAGCATGCCGCTGCGCCAGTCGTCGCACGCGGTATAGGCGGCCTGTGTGGCGGCAAGCGCAAAGGTGTTGCCGCTGGTGACGCCGGCGCAGTCGGCTTCGTGAGCGATTTTCTGAAGAAGCTCTTCATTGAAGGATATCGCCATGGCCTGCTGGATGCCGGGCACATTGAAGGTTTTGCTGGCAGCTGCGAATGTGACGACGCATTTTTCTGCGCCGTCCATGGAAAGCATGGAGTGGAATATGGCGGGCTGATAGACGAAATCGGCATGAATCTCATCTGATACCAGCACGGCGCTGTACTGATTGGCCAGATCGACCAGACGCTGCAGCTCTTCGCGCGACCATGCGCGGGATACGGGATTGTGCGGATTGCAGAACAGGATGCAGCGCGCGCCCTTTTGCAGCATGGCTTCAACGGCGGCAAAATCCAGATGATAGCGGCCGGCTTCATCGCGCGACAGGGGCGCCTCATAGGGCGTGCGGCCGTTGATGACCACCGAATTGCGGAACGGGCCATAGACGGGCGGCATGATGACGACGCCGTCGCCGGGGGCGGTGAACACGCGCACGGCGAGCTTGAGTCCCGTTACCACGCAGGGCATCATGAAGGTTTGTTTGGGTGCAATGGTCAGGCGGTGATGGCGCTGCCAGTAATCGCAGAAGGATTGTTCATCGGCTGGATCAGAGCAGTTATAGCCAAGACAGGGATGCTCCGCGCGCTCTCGAACGGCTTCAAGGATGGGCTCTGCACAGGCAAAATCCCAATCCGCCACCCACATGGGCAGATCTTCATCACAGGTGACAGGGCCTGCGTCCCATTTGACGGACCTGGTGCCCTTGCGGTTTACATGCGTATCAAAATATGCGCGATCGTATTTCATGCCTGATTTCCTCCGTTCTCGCAGCGGATGACCCAGTAGCCGCCGCTTTTTTCGATGACATTGACCGTAGTGAACAGGGTGGAGAGATATTTGATGGCAGAGGGCGCGCCCTGCTGCTTGCGGATCACGATAAACAGCGCGCCGCCCGAACGCAGATGCGATGCGCTGTCTGCAAACATCTGATAGATGGTCTGCTTGCCGGCGCGAATGGGCGGATTGGTGATGATGAAGTCAAAAAAACCTTCCAGCCGGGCAAAGCCGTCGCTTTGCACAAACGTGCCGTTGACCCCGTTTCGGGTGGCATTGCGGCGGGACAGATCCAGCGCGCGCAGATTGACATCGGAAAAGACAAGCTCGCAGGCGGGATATGCGGCTGCCACCGATACGCCTACAGCGCCCCAGCCGCAGCCCAGATCCAGCACGCGTCCGGACAGCGGGGAGGGCAGGGCGGAGAGCAAAATCCGCGTGCCGGCGTCCAGTTCGCCGCGCGAGAATACGCCGGAGTCTGTGGAAAAGGTCAGGCTGCAGCTGCGATACTCAAAGGAACTTTCCACCGGATGGCTTTCGCTGGCGGGGTTTGCGGAAAAGTAATGGTCATTCATAGGTCTGGCAATCTCCTGATA
>CAMGDO010000086.1 GCA_946042585.1 uncultured Clostridia bacterium | reverse complement strand
ACCTTCTTTTCTCCAATATCCGGAATATCATTCTCTGCAATCAAAGAATTCAAAATCCCATCGATATCTGTATTATTCGTAGTATCGGAACCATCCAAATGCTCCGGCTCTTCCTCATCATCCATGGGGAAAAGAGGTTTGCCGCAGGCCGGGCAGAGGTTGTCTTCCTCGAAGTCGAAGCCGTCGATTTCAAAGGTGACTTCGTTGCCGCAATGCGGGCAGTTGTATTCCACTACCTGCATGTCGTCATCGTCTTCGTCGTCATCCTCGTCTTCGTCGTCATCGTCATCGCCGCCGCAGCAGCCGCTGCAGCCGCCGCAGCCGTCCTCTTCGTCGTCGAACAGATACTCTTCCATATCCGCCAGATCGTCGTCGATGCTCTCGACATACTCGTCCAGTTCGTCCACATCGCTGCGAACGGAAGAAATCTCATCGGCCATTTCCTCCAGGACGTCCAGCATCTTCAGCAGCAGCTTGCCCTCATTGGTCTCGTCGCTGAGCTTCATGCCCTCGGCCAGGCCCTTCAGATACGCTACGCGGTCATTGATATCACTCATTTTGTTCTCCTTGTTATTACGCTCTGGAGAGATACTCGCCCGAGCGGGTGTCGATCTTGATCTTGTCGCCGATATTGATGAACAGCGGCACCTGCAGCTCATAGCCGGTTTCCACGGTGGCAGGCTTGAAGTTGTTGGTGGCAGTGTCACCCTTGAAGCCGGGCTCGGTCTGGGTCACTTCCAGCTCAACGAAGTTCGGCGCTTCCACGGAGAAGGCGCTGCCCTTGAAGTAGCGGATGGTGACATTGGTGTTTTCCTTCACGAACTGAATGGCTTCTTCCACCTGGCTGTGATTCAGAGGCATCTGCTCATAGGTTTCGGGATCCATGAAATAGTACAGCTCGCCGTCATTATAGAGATATTCCATTTCCTTGGTCTCAATGATGGCGCGGGGCATTTTGTCCGTGGGGTTGAAGGAGCGCTCCACCACAGCGCCGGTCATGATGTTCTTGATCTTGGTGCGCACAAAGGCCGCGCCCTTGCCGGGCTTCACATGCTGGAAGTCCACGATCGTCCAAACGCCGCCATCCCACTCCATGGTAATGCCCTTTTTGAAATCGCCCGCAGTAATCATAGGTTCATTCCTCCATTTTCATGTATTTATGTTGCAAAAGGACAGCGCTCACAGGATGCGCAGTTCCTTGGATGCACCGCACAGGGCGCGCACACCGTCCTGGGTCACGACGCAGCTGTTTTCGATGCGCACGCCGCCCAGACCGGGCACATAGATGCCGGGCTCCACCGTCACAATATGACCGGGAACCAGAATATCCTCGCTGCGGCTGGCCAGACGGGGCTCCTCGTGAATATCGATGCCCACGCCGTGGCCGAGGCTGTGCCCGAAGCACTCGCCATAGCCGGCTTCATCAATGATATCGCGAGCGATCTTGTCCACATCGCTGCACTTCATGCCCGGGCGGATGGCACTCTGCGCCGTTTCCTGTGCCCGAAGCACGATCTCATAGATTTCCTTCATTTTGTCGGAAGGCTGACCCACGCACACCGTGCGCGTCATATCGGCACAGTAGCCATCCACCTTCGCGCCAAAGTCCAGCGTCACCATATCGCCGTCGCGGATCACGCGCTCACCCGGCACCGCATGCGGAAGGGAGCCATTCTCGCCCGACGCCACGATGGTATCAAACGCCAGATCCTGCGCGCCCAGCTCCAGCATCTTGTAGTCCAGCGCCAGCTGCACCTCGCGTTCGGTGCGTCCAGCGGCGATAAATCCGCAGATATACTCAAATGCCTCGCAGGTGATCTCGCAGGCGCGCGCAATGCAGCGCTGCTCCGTTTCATCCTTGACCCGGCGCAGCTCTTCCACCCTGTAATCCATCGGCGCAAACTTAACGTTCGGCATCGTCTTTTCGATGTCCTTCATCTGCCGCACCGTGATGATATTATCCTCGATCAGAACGCTTGTGATACCGGCCTTTTCAAGCAGCTCCGACGCCACCTTCATATGACCCGCTCCGGCGCGGATGGAATGAACGGCAAAGTCCGGGCACTGCTTCTGCGCTGCCTCCACATAGCGAAAATCGGTAATGACGGCAAGCAATCCCTTCGCCACCAGCAGGACGCCCTCGCCGGTATAGCCGCTCAGGTAGAAAATATTGGAAGCGTTATGGATCAGTGCCGCCGTATTCTCCGGCATACGCTCAATCAGCTTTTGTGCGCGGTTCATGCTTTCCCTCCATTTCCAGCATTCAGCATACATACCTCTTGTCATTTTATCACAACCAGACGCAGAAATAAAGAGGAATCTGCGAATTTTTCACGGATTCCTCCATTTTTTCTGTGATTTTTTTGCCGCCATGGGCGTTCATGGCGCAGTCTCCGCCGCCAGATGCTGCACCCCGTCCGTATCGATATAGGTGTCGCCCTCCAGCAGCAGCTCGCTCACCGTCACAAATTCATATTCCTGTTCGATATACCAGGGCAAAAGCGTTTCCAGCGCGGCAATCGTATGCTTTCCGTAGACGTGCATCAGAATGATATCGCCCGATTTGGCATTGTTCTGCACGCGCTTGATGACGGTATTGAGCGTGGTGTCACTAAAGCCGTCGCGGCTGTCAATCGTCCATTTGATGACCTCCTGCCCCAGCGCCCTGCCAATGGCGCGGTCGCGCTGAGAGGAATAGCCGGACGGCGGACGATACAGCACCACATCATGCCCCAGCACCTTCTCAAACTCGGCGCTGATTCTGGCAAAATCTTTGATGATTTCTTCATTGGTCAGGCTGGGCATCTCCTTGTGATCCCAGCTGTGACCGCCCAGCTCGTGCCCGCGCGCCTCAATCTCCTGCACAAGCTCCGGATTGTTCACAATATAGCGGCCAATCACAAAAAATGTGCATTTGGCGCCGTATTTGTCCAGCACGTCCAGAATCTCGCTGGTCTTGGAAGCGGAGTTCGCCGCGTCAAACGTAATGGCGATTTTCTTGTCGTCGCGGTCGACGCGCGTAATGCTGTAGCCCGGCCGCGTTTCCGCCGCCAGCAGCACCGTATCATCCGCCTCTTCCGCACCGTCCACATACACAGACATCATAATTCCCGGCGTGCCCTCGGGAATGACAAACGACACATTCCATTTTCCCTTGCCGCTAATCACCGTTGTCTCAATCAGAACGCAGCCCTCCTGATCGCGCAGCTGCAAAGGTTTTCCCGCATCCTTGCCATCGGAGCTCAGACGAATGGTCGTTTCCTCCCCCTGATAGCCCATGTATCCTTCGTACACAAAAGTGACGTCCGCCAGCGCGCCTGTGCACAGCGCCAGCGACAGCACCAGCGCCAGCAGCGCCGTCCATCCTTTTCTCATCAGCAGTCTCCTTTCTTCCTCACAGCGCAGCGCAGATGCGCCGCACCGCCTCGCGCGTGTTCTCCGCCGTATTAAAGGCCGTCAGGCGGAAATATCCTGCGCCGCTGGGACCAAAGCCCTCGCCCGGCGCGCCCGCCACCTGCGCGTTTTCCAGCAGATGATCCAGAAAATCCCACCCGGACATGCCATGCGGCGTGCGCAGCCACACATACGGCGCGTCCACGCCGCCGTATACCTGCAAGCCGGCGCTGCGCAGCTCATTGCGGATGATGCGCGCGTTGTTCATGTAGTAGTCAATATTCTCTTTGCAGTCTCGCCTTCCCTCCGGCGTGAACACCGCCTCCGCCGCGCGCTGCACGGGATAGGATACGCCGTTTGAATGCGCCGCCAGACGGCGGCACCACATCCGGTGAAGCGTGCCGCCAAACAGCTCCCGCGGCACCACGGTGTAGCCGCAGCGCACGCCGGTAAACCCGGCAAGCTTGGAAAAGGAACCGCATTCGATGGCGCAGCTTTTGGCGCCGCGGCACTCATAGATGCTGCGCGGCACCTCAGGCGAGGTAATAAACGCGCTGTAAGCCGCATCATAGAAAATCAATACGCCGTTTTGCAGCGCCCAGTCCACATATCGTTGCAATTCCTTGCGTGTCAGCGCCACGCCCGTGGGATTATTGGGAAAGCACAGATAAAGCGCATCCACATAATGCGAGGGCAGCGGCGGAACAAAGCCGTTCTCCGCCTTACAGGGAAGATACTCAACCTGCGACCAGACCCCGTCAATATACTCTCCGCCGCGTCCCGCCATGGCATTGGAATCTATATACACCGGATATACGGGATCGGTCACTGCAACGCGCGCTTCGGGCGACAGCAGCTCCTGCAATCCGGATGTATCCGTTTTTGCGCCGTCGGATACAAAGATTTCATCACATGACAGCGTGATGCCGCGCGGCTCATACAGATTCTTATAGATCGCCCTGACCAGGAAAGGATAGCCAAAGTCCGGGCCATAGCCGCGAAAGCCTTCGGGCGTGCTCATTTCCAGCGCCGCCTCCGCCATGGCGCGGCTGACGGCGGGAGACAGCGGCCGCGTCACATCGCCAATACCCAGGCTGATCACCGGTTTGTCGGGATGCAGCCTGCAATAAGCCGATATTCTGTTGGCCACCTCCCGGAACAGATATCCGGCAGGCATGGAGGCAAGGTGTGCGTTTAGCGCCGGCATGTTTTTCCTCTCCTACTCATTGCTAAGACAACGATCGTATACGCTGTCCATCTCCTTATTCGCGCCATTCGCCGTCAAAGACGAATTCGGCCGGGCCGGTCTGATAGACATGATTGTCCTCAGCGTTCCAGTTGATGGTCAGGTTGCCGCCGGCCAGCTTCATCTGCACCGTGCGATCAGCATGGCCGCACAATACCGCCGCCACCAGCGCCGCGCATGCGCCCGTGCCGCAGGCCAGCGTTTCGCCGCTGCCGCGCTCCCACACGCGCATCTGCAATACATCCCGGCTGATCACGCGGACAAATTCCACGTTTGTCCGGCGCGGGAACAGCGTATGATGCTCAAACACCGGCCCGATGGAGGGCAGATCCAGCACCTCGGGATCGCGCACAAACACTACGCAGTGCGGATTTCCCATGCTCACGCAGGTGATAAACCACATCTGCCCGAGCACCTGCACCCGATGCTGCAAAACCATCTGCCCAGGCAGGTTCACCGGAATCTCTCCGGGCGTCAGCACGGGCGTGCCCATATCCACGGTGATGGCGCTGACGTGCCCGTTTTCCGCCTTCATACGGATGGGACGCAGCCCGCTTTTGGTATTGAGCATGAAGGAGGTCGCCTCCGTCATGCCGCGTTCATATACCTGTCTCTTATACACATCTGACGCTGCCGACGAAGGCTTAGGTG
>CAMGDO010000085.1 GCA_946042585.1 uncultured Clostridia bacterium | reverse complement strand
CCCGTATGCCGCTTTTTGCAAATGCGTATTCATCAATTCTGACAACGCCTTCGGGAATCTGAAGCTCCGTCAGACTTGTGCAGCCGGAGAAAGCGCTTTCTCCAATTTTCTGCAGCGTGGAGGGCAGAATGAGCTCCGACAGCGAGGTGCAGCCGCGGAACGCGCTGCTGCCAATCTTCGTCAGCCCTTCCGGAAGCTCGACGCGCTCAAGGTCTGTGCAGCCATTGAACAAACCATTGGGCAGTATTTGCAGATTCTTAGGCAGACGAAGGGTTGTCAATAGCTCCATGCCGGCGAAGGATTCACCCTCGATATCGGTAATGCTGTCGGGCAGATAGATTTCAGACAGCCTGCTGCTGGTGGGGTAAGGACTGAAAGCAATATCGTTGACATAGTTCACGCTCGGGTCAACCACAAGCGTGCCGGTCAAATTCACGCTGACATTCTGAAGACACAGCTTGCCGCCCTTCGTTTTCGTTATGACAAGCCCGGCGTCCAGCAGTTCCTGCCAGGTGTAGAGCAGCTCGCCTTCGCCATATAGCCCCGCCTCGGGCTGACCGCAGAAGATGCAGACGTGGTTTTCATAGGTATGCGATGCGACAGACAGTTCTTCGCTCGGAGTAACCAGCAGGCCGCATACGGTGCAAAAGGCGTCGCCGCTCAAGCCTGTCTGGGTGCAGGTGGGCGCGACATAGCCTTCCAGCCTGATCTGATGCGGCAGCGCGGGAATGACCTCGCCCTCAGTCAGACATTCGCCGCATACGGTGCAGAGGATGCGGCCGGAAACGCCGCTGCTGACACAGGTGGCTTCCTGAGCGGCTTGCGCAGCGCCCGGAACATGCCCGGTGGGCGCAAGCGTTTCGCCCGATGTGATCAGCGCATGGCACACGGAGCAGACCGTATCGCCGGTATAGCCCGCTTCTGTGCAGGTGGGGGAGAGGGCATCCACTTCGGAAACGGCGCTATGCCCCGTCGCCGGGAGCACTTTGCCCTTCTGGAGCACCTTCTGGCAGTCTGTGCAGATTTCGTCGCCCGAGTATCCATCCGTCAGACAGGAAGGGGCTGCAGCGTTTTGCAGGGTCGTGTTGGCATGCTTGCAGCCGCAGCCTGCCAGCAGGAGCGCGATCAATAACAGATAGAGCAGCAGAAGACTCTTTTTCATGGAATTCATCTCCATCAGATTTGGATTTTTTCATTATAGCACGCGCGGATACCTGTGTCAAATGGGGCGCAAAGGGAGGCGGGCGGATAGAAGATAAATAAAAAGCCGCCTGTTACAGCGGCTTTTTGATTCGATTTTGCTTATTCGGCCTTTTCGCTGGCTTCGCGGCGATTGAACACCACGTTCACGATGATGCCCAGAATCAGCGCGGTGGCGATGGAGGAGATGGTCACGGGGCCGAGATTCAGCGTCAGGCCGCCGATGCCGCATACCAGAATGGCAGCCACCACGAACAGGTTGCGGTTGTCATTGAGGTCCACAGGCTGGAGCATCTTCAGACCGCTTACGGCAATGAAGCCATACAGGGCGATGCACACGCCGCCGGTGATGCAGGAGGGAATGGAGTTGACGAAGGCCACGAAGGGATCGAAGAAGGACAGGATGATGCAGTAGATGGCGGCGATGACGATGGTGGACACGGAGGCATTGCCCGTGATGGCTACGCAGCCGACAGACTCACCGTAGGTGGTGTTGGGGCAGCCGCCGAAGAAGGAACCGATGATGGAGCCCACGCCGTCGCCCAGCAGGGTGTGATCCAGACCGGGATCGGTGATCAGATCGCGGTTGATGATGGAGGAGAGGTTCTTATGGTCGGCAATGTGCTCAGCCAGCACCACGAAGGCTACCGGCGCAAACAGCATGAAGATGCTCAGCACGTCGCCGAAGCTGTTGAACTTGGAGAAGCCTTCCTTGAACATGCCCACGAAGGTGACGCTGGGCAGATGCAGCAGACCCACGCCCTCGAAGGCGGCGAGCTTGACGATCTGCAGGGAAGCGATATCCGCGGCCTTGCCGATGAAGGTGAGCACCAGCGCGATGGCATAGGCGCCCAGAATACCGATGATGAAGGGGATGAGCTTGATGCCCTTGGAGCCCTTGGTGGAGGCAAACACGGTGATCAGGAAGGCGATGATGCCGATGAGAATGTGAATCAGGGAGTAGCTGCCGGCGGCAGTGTTATTGATGTTGTTCACTGCGCTGCCGCACAGGGACAGACCGATCAGCGCCACGGTGGGGCCGATGACGACGGGGGGCAGGAGCTTGTTGACCCAGGCAGAGCCGGTCTTGCGGATGATCAGTGCGATGACGACATACACCAGACCTGCGAACAAAGCGCCTAGGAAGATGCCCATATAGCCGAAGGCAACGGCGCCAGCCAGAGGCGAGATGAAGGCGAAGGAGGAACCCAGAAACACGGGGCTCTTCTTCTTGGTCATGAAGATGTAGAACAGGGTGCCAAAGCCGGCGCCCATCAGCGCGGCAGGCTGATTGAGATAGGTGCCGGTGCCGTCCGCCAGAATCGGCACGAGCAGGGTGGCCGCCATGATCGCCAGCAGCTGCTGGAAGGCATAGACGAGGTTTTTCTTGAGCGGGGGAGTCTGATTGACATCGTAAACGAGCTTCATGGGTATCCCTCCGGTTGGTTAGATCAACCCCAGCGCGCCTTCGGCAGTAAAAAACGCCTTACCCGGCTGGGCAAGGCGGCATACGCTTTTGCATACTTTCAGCAACCTTCCCGGCCTCTCTGGACCTGGTTAAAGGGCACGCATTCAGTTGTCGAAAGGATATTAGCATACAACATGGTGGTTGTCAAGCGAAAAATCTCGAAACCGCGTCGCTTTTGTGCGAAGAATGGCAATATATTATAGAAGAAACGGGTCGGATACTTGACGTGAATGTTTTTAACAGGATATAATACATAATAGGCGTTTATGCGCCGAATACAGAGAATGAGGGTCAACCTGTGAAACGTTTGGTCTGTCTGCTGCTTGGTCTGCTGCTGTGCCTGCCGCTGTGCGCGGGAGCGGAAACAGCGAAAAAAACCGCGATGGATGTTGAGGTACGGGAGCATGAGGCGCTGTTTTCCTTTGAAGCGGCGGAGCAGGAATTTGTGTATGTGAAGTTTTCCAGCAAATATGACTCAGGGGAAATGGTGCTTGTCAGTCAGGACGGCGTGTTTTCCGGCGTGTGTCCGCTGCCGTGCACGTTTGATGAGCTGACGCTGACCATCACGGCATATACGCTGGGCGGAAAAACCCTGATGCGCTGGGATGGCAAGACGGTGCCTGCGGAAGGAGGCTCCCCCTGCGATACACTGGATAAAACGGTGCGCGCGGCCGCGACTGCACGGGATGTGGTCATGACGGTGGAGCCCACGGGCATTCGCTACAGCTTTTATGTGCCGGGCCGCGCAAAGGTGCTGGTGTGCATCAAAAGCCCGCAGGAATCACACACATTGCTGGCGTATGCCGGGGAAGGCTATACCTATGAGGGCTTTCAGGAAATGCCGCTGACCTATGCAGATGACAATGTGACGATGACAGTGCTGACGGTGGAGAGCAGCTATGAGCTGTATCGGGAAACGGTGCATGCCTATTTTGCTCCGCTTGAAGCGGCGGCGCAGGCGGAGACGGGTCGGCTCTCGGGCGTGACGGTGTGCATCGATCCGGGGCATCAGCGCAAAACGCAGGTGGAAACCGTGCCGCTGGGGCCCAATTTCACCAAGCAGAGCACCACGACGGTGGGCATGGCGCAGGGCGTGGTGACGGGACGGCGCGAAGCCATTGTGACGCTGGAAATCGGGCTGATGCTGCGCAACATGCTGCTGGAAGAAGGGGCAAACGTTGTGATGACCCGCGAGGTGCAGGATACGTTTGTGGGCAGTCTGGAGCGCGCGGAGATTGCCAATGATGCCGGGGCGGACTTCGTATTGCGTCTGCACTGCAATTCCCGGGATGACGCACATGTGCAGGGGATTGTGATTTACTGTCCGTATCAGTCCTCCTATGCGATGGAAGCGGCGCCGGAGGATGAATACCGCGAGATGGGCTTTACGCTGCTGCATGCCATGCAGGCGGCAACGGGGCAGACAAAGGGCACCTGCACGCTGAACAACACCTATGTAACCAACAACTGGTCCAAAATGCCCTCTTTCCTGGTGGAAATGGGCTATCTGAGCAACCGCGAGGAGGACCTGAAAATAGCGACCGATGTGTATAAAAACCGACTGGCTCAGGGCATGGTGGAGGGGATTGTGGAGCTCTCCCGTATGCGCGGGCTGATCGAATGAACCATCAGAAAGGCAGAGTAATCGTGTCAGAAACAGAATCAATACGCTTTGATTCGCTGGATATTTCCAGCGAGCTGCTTCGCGCGGTGGAGCGCATGGGCTTTAAGGCCATGACCGCCGTGCAGCAGAAAACCATTCCCGTGATGATGGAGGGGAGCGATGTGATCGCCATTGCTCCGACCGGAACGGGCAAAACATGCGCGTTTGGCATTCCCATGCTGGAATACCTTCAGCTGCATGAGGATCAGATTCAGGAGCTGGTGCTTGCGCCCACGCGCGAGCTGGCCGTGCAGATCACCCAGGAGCTGACGAGCCTTGCGCGCTATATTCCCGGTGCGCGCATTGCCACGCTCTATGGCGGGCAGCCCATTGCCAAGCAGATTCAGCAGCTCAAGCGCAAGCCGCAGATCGTGGTGGCTACGCCCGGACGCATGCTGGATATGATGCACCGGGGGCTGGCGCGCATTGACCGCATTCACACCATGGTGATTGATGAAGCGGACGAAATGCTCAAGATGGGCTTTGTCAAGGATGTGACCAGCATCATCGAAGCCACTCCCAGCGAGCGCCAGCTGGTGATGTTCTCAGCCACCACCAATCAGGACGTGATGACCATCAGCTGGAAATACCAGTATCAGCCGGTGGAGATTTCCATTGAAGCCGTGGCGGAGAACAAGCCGCAGATCACGCAGTATGTGATAGAAGCGGATCGCAAGAATAAAGAGGAGCGCCTGCTGTATCTGCTGGATGCCGACGAATACCATCGCATCATGATCTTTGCCAATACCAAGTCCATGACGGACAGGCTCTGTTCGCATCTGCAAAAGCAGGGATATGATGCGCAGTGCATTCACGGCGATATTCCCCAGGGCAAGCGCAACCGCGTGATGGACGATTACAAGCGCGGCAAGTTTGCCATTCTGGTATGCACGGATGTGGCGGCGCGCGGCATCGACGTGGACGATGCTGTCTCTTATACACATCTCCGAGCCCACGAGACGTAGAGGAATCTC
>CAMGDO010000084.1 GCA_946042585.1 uncultured Clostridia bacterium | reverse complement strand
CCTTCATGATGAAGGGGTCAATCCAGCCGAAAAGCGCCGTGCCGCTGCCAAACATGATGCCAAAACCAAGCAGCCAGAACAAAGGCGTGCCGATACAGAAGTCCATCAGGTTCTTCATCAGGATGTTGCCGGTATTTTTTGCGCGGGTAAAGCCTGCCTCGCACATGGCAAAGCCTGCCTGCATGAAGAAAACCAGCGCAGCGCCAAGCAATACCCAGATGGTGTTCGCAGGAGAGTAGGTCATACAGCTCACTTCCATTTCCGCAGAATCTCCAGCAAAAAAAGGCGCAGGGTGCGTTTCAAGCACACCCTTGCGCCTTGCTGGAATGCGTGGATTATATGCCGCATCGGCGGGTTTGTCAAGACGGAAAACAATCAAAATACAGTATTTACACGCCGCTGGCACCATAGTTGCTCAGCACGCGGGCAGAGGGATCATCCACATTGCAGCCGGGCCAGGTTTTGTTGGGCATCCAGTAGTCGGGAATCATCCGCGCATGTCCGGGGTAGAAGCGCTCAAACAGCTCCCGGTACAGCAGGCTTTCCTTGGTGAAGGGCGGGCAGTAATCATATCCCCGCGCTTTTTCCACAAATTCGGCGTCGCTGTAGGTACGCTCCGCCAGCGTCTTCAGATCGTTCACCATGCTGTGCCCCACAGCGTCGGAGAAGGCCGCCTTCTGCCGCCAGAGAATCTCATCGGGCAGGATATGATCGTCTGCAAACGCCTTGCGGATCAGATATTTGCCCATATTGTGGGTGTTCATTTTCAGCTCGGGGTCAATGCTCATGGCATACCGCACGAATTTGAGATCGCCAAAGGGCACGCGGGCCTCCAGGCTGTTGACCGAAATGCAGCGGTCTGCCCGCAGGACGTCATATACATGCAGCTCCCGGATCCGCTTTACCGCTTCCGCCTGAAAATCAGCCGCCGAGGGCGCAAAATCTGTGTATTTGTAGCCAAAGAGCTCATCGGATATTTCGCCCGTCAGCAATACGCGGACATCCGTATGCTCATGAATCCACTTGCATACCAGATACATGCCGATGGAGGCGCGAATGGTCGTGATATCCCAGGTGCCCAGCAGCTCCACCACCGTGGGCAGGGCGTCCAGCACGTCCTTTTCGCTGATGATCACCTCGGTATGATCGCTGCCGATATAATCAGCCACCATGCGGGCGTATTTCAGGTCAATCGCATCCACATCCATGCCGATGGCAAAGGTGCGGATGGGCTTATGCAGCAGCTTCTGCGCAATGGCGCAGACCAGAGAGGAATCCAGACCGCCGGAAAGCAAAAAGCCCACCGGCGCATCGGCGTCCAGCCGCTTTTCCACGCCGTCCATCAGCAGTCTGCGCAGCTTGGCGCACACCTCTTCCTCGGACTTCATGGTGAAATACCCCACATACGCGGGATCCGCATACTGGACAAACTGCCCGTCCACCCAGTAATGCCCCGGCGGGAAGGGCAAAATCTCGTCGCACAGCCCCATCAGGTTCTTGGGCTCGCTGGCAAAGGCCCACTCGCCATCCGGCAGCCTGCCGTAATAGAGAGGACGGATGCCGATGGGGTCGCGGGCGGCAATCAGACGGTTTTGCGCCGCGTCATAGAGCAACAGGGCAAACTCCGCGTCGAGCGTCTTGAACATTTCCAGCCCGTATTCATGGTACAAAGGCAGCAGAATCTCACAGTCCGACTGGCTCATCAGCGTATAGCTGGCCATCAGGCGGTCGCGCAGGGGTCTGAAGCCATACAGCTCTCCGTTGCAGACCACATAGTCATCTTCCAGGCGGAAGGGCTGCATGCCTCTTTCATCCAGCCCCATGATGGCCAGCCGGTGAAAGCCCAGATAGCCAATGGGAATTTCCACAAAGCTGCTCATGTCCGGGCCTCGGGATACCGTTCTTTCAAAGCACTGTTTCAGAAGTTCTGCGTCGATCTTTTTGCTGGTCACGCCGAAAATGGAACACATAAAAGGCACCTCCGTTTGGGGTCGGCTATCGCTCTGATATTTCAGGACGAAGGCCGCCGCTCCGTGGTGCCACCTGATTTGCTTCTCTGCGGGTTCCAACAAACCCTGACGGTTGATAACGGACCGTCTCTCCGCCGCCCCTACTGACCTTCCGGCGTTCAGCTTGGACTTGGAAGTGTTTTCCCCTGGCGCCTCCTGCGGTATTCCCAGCCACGACCGCTCTCTGAAAGGTGCAGCAACCAACGTACTTGTCTTCCGCAACGCTTTGCTGTGAAATTAGCTCGGATTTTACATCCGAAATATACCGTTGTCAAGCCCGAATACAACGAAAGAGCAATACAGCGGGAATACAATTTCTCCCCTTGACAGGCGTTTTCCCCGGTGATATGATTACACGGTAAGGCAAGGGAGCCTGATGTATGGTTCCCCTGCCCTTTTTTATTTTTGCTAAAGAGGGGTGTAGTGTCATGGGCAAGTACGGCAAGGAAGACATCATCCGCATGGTGAAGGACGAGGATGTGGAGTTTATCCGCATGCAGTTCACCGATATATTCGGGCAGCTGAAGAATGTGGCCATCACCGCGAGCCAGATTGAGAAGGCCGTGAACAACCAGATCATGATCGACGGAAGCTCCATCGCGGGCTTTGTGCGCATCAATGAGAGCGATCAGTACCTCTATCCCGATCTGGATACCTTTACAATTCTGCCGTGGCGCCCGCAGCAGGGCAAGGTGGCGCGGCTGATCTGCGATGTGTACAATCCGGACGGCACGCCCTTTGTGGGCGATCCCCGCAGCGTGCTCAAGAAGGAGCTTGCGCGCGCGGCGGTGATGGGCTATTCGTTCAATGTGGGTCCGGAGTGCGAGTTTTTCCTGTTCCAGACGGACGAAAAGGGGCATCCGACCACCGAAACGAGCGATGAAGCGGGCTATTTTGATCTGGGGCCGCTGGATCGCGGCGAAAGCACCCGCCGGGAAATCTGCATGACGCTGGAGCAGATGGGCTTTGAAATCGAAGCGTCGCACCATGAGGTGGCGGCAGGCCAGCATGAGGTGGATTTCAAATATGCCGACGCGCTGCGCGCTGCGGACAACATCATGACCTTCAAGCTGGCGGTGAAGACGCTGGCGCAGAAGAACGGCCTGCATGCGACCTTCATGCCCAAGCCTGTATTCGGCATCAACGGCAGCGGCATGCACACGAACATGAGCCTGTTCAAGGATGGAAAGAATATCTTTGCGGATCCGAGCGACAAGCGCGGGCTGAGCCGTGAGGCGTACGCCTTCATTGCGGGCCTGCTTGCGCATGTGCGCGGGATGACGGCGGTGACGAACCCTCTGGTGAACAGCTACAAGCGTCTGGTGCCGGGCTATGAAGCGCCGTGCTATCTGGCATGGTCGGCGAGCAACCGTTCGGCGCTGATTCGCATTCCGGCGGCACGGGGACAGGCGACGCGCGTGGAGCTGCGCTGTCCCGATCCGGCGTGCAACCCCTATCTGGCGCTGGCGGTGTGTCTGGCGGCAGGTCTGGACGGCATTGAGAAGGGCATGACGCCGCCGGATGAGATCACCGAGAATATTTTCGCCATGGATGATGCGACGCGCGCGGATCACGGCATCAGGAGCCTGCCGGGCTCTCTGAAGGAAGCGGTGGACGCGATGTGCGAGGACACGCTTGTGTGCGAAACGCTGGGCGATCATGTGGTGGAGCAGTATGCCAGCGGCAAGGAAAAGGAATGGGACGCCTACCGCACGCATGTGAGCGCATGGGAAATCGAACAGTATCTGGTGACCTACTAAGCATTTCATAATTATTTCCACTGACTGGGGAAAGCAAGGCCAGCGGTCAGGAGAGCGCCTGCCGGCATATCAAACGAAAAGCCGCAGACACGTCATCCCGCCCAGCTGGGTGCCGGCGCTCGCCGCACCATGCCCTGCATCCGGCAGTGCTTTCTCAAGCGCCCTGCTTCCATCGCCGCCGGACAGGAATTTGACCGCAGGCTTTATATTCTGCGCCGCACGTTTGAAAAGCAGGACACGGACACCTATATCTGTTCTTTGTTCTGCCGCACCATCGTGTACAAGGGCATGATGCTGGTCAACCAGCTGCGCTCCTTCTATGACGATCTGCAGGATGTTCGTTTCTGCTCGCAGATGGCCATGGTGCATTCCCGTTTTTCCACCAACACCTTTCCCTCCTGGAGCAAAGCGCATCCGCAGCCCAGCCCGCCCAGCATCGGCGTGCACCGGCTGCGCACCGGCCCTGCGGCGGAGGAGCATCTCTACACCCCGGAAACCATCCATCTGCTGCAGCAGGCCGTCTGGACATTCAGCCGCGCCCTGTTTGACCGCTATACCGAGCGCGTGGAAAACGAAGGCCCCGCACCATCTGCTCCATGCTCACCTTCCGCCATGAGGCCTGCCGGGAGATTCCCCTGGAGCAGGTGGAGAGCGAATGGGAGATCGTGCGGCGTTTCCGCACGGGCGCAATGAGCTACGGCTCCATCTCGCAGGAAGCCCATGAATGCATGGCACAGGCCCTGAACCATCTGGGCGGCAATCTGTTTTCTGCCGGGGATATGCGCACCGGCCCCTCGCTGGTGGTGCGGGCGCTGTCTGACGGACGGGCAGCGGCAGCGCAAATCGATTCCTGGCCAAAGCGCCTGCCGCGCAGATAAGCCCCGTGCGCAGCAAAAAGCGGCGCAGCTCCCCGCCGCGCCGCATGCATGTCAATCGCCAGGTGAAGCGATTGGAGAATTTCTATCCTATCCTGCTCCGGCCTGTCCGGAGCATTTTTATTCACCCGTACCCAGCGCCTGACGCAGCGCTTCGTCCACCCTCTCAAGCACCGTTGGCGACACCATGCCCATATACCGGCTCAGCCGCCGTTTTTCCAGCGTGCGCAGCTGCTCGCACAGAATCAGCGAGGGACAGCTCAATCCCCCTTCCGGCGGCTCCACCGCCACATGCGTTCGCTGCCTGAGTTTCTTTCTCCGGGACGTCAGCGGCGCCACGATCACCGTGGGGCTCGTCTGATTGCCAAGATCGTTCTGTACAATCAGCACAGGGCGCACGCCGCCCTGTTCTGAGCCGAGCACGGGATCCAGATCAGCGCGGTAGATTTCGCCGCGTTTCATCTTTTTTCACATCCCGCTTGCAGCAGAGCGGTTTTCTCTCCGCCGCAGTCTGACCAGGGAGCCTTTACCCCCACACCATCACCATATGCCCATCGGCGCGGGACGTGCGCAGGCAAAGAAAATCAGCCCGCAATTTTTTTGAAAAGTATATTTTCAGTTTACAATTTGTGGTATAATACTCTTTGACCCAAAGCGGTCATTTTTCCTGCAAGGAGGTT
>CAMGDO010000083.1 GCA_946042585.1 uncultured Clostridia bacterium | reverse complement strand
GCGTCAGATGTGTATAAGAGACAGGTATGCAGCCGTCCCGCAGCGTAAAGCAGGTGCGGGCATAGTCGTTGTCGCTGTCCAGCACGATCTCCGCCGATTCCATCACGCTGATCAAAGCTGAAATAGGCCTGCTCTCCCAGCGACACATAGCATATCCCGTCGGCAAACAGCACCGGCACCTGCGTGTCGATCTGCCACTTTCCTTCTGTAAGGGCGTTGCATTCCAGCAGCGTTTTTTTATCCGGCTCCGCACGGAACCTCCGGCTCTTGCCATGGGCGGTGAAGGAAAAGCTCCCGCCCTCCTTATATGCCTGCGTGCCGCGCAGCAATTCGCTCATATCCGACGCCATGGCGTAGAATCTGCCGTCCAGATACAGCCCGTCCAGCACCAGAATTTTCTCTTCATCCGCCTGAAGCGCCGTAATGCTGAAAGGAATGGGCATTTCCTCCCGCGCATACGCCGGTAACAGTATCTGCAATACCATCATCAGCATCAACAGCAGCGCGGCAAATCTCTTTTTCATTCTGCCCATTCCTCTCCTGATATTCAGTTTTTCACAAAGCCTTTCGCGGCCGATTAAAAGTCCTTGAACTCGAATCTGCGGCAATGCACATACTTGCTGATGGCCGAGCGCACAGCGCCGTCGCGCAGCGTGTCGCTGAGCAGATTGGCAATATAGGGCGGCATCACCGTATTATACTTGACCTCCAGAATGATCTCCTCATGATCAAAGGGCGGCACCGTAGGCAGATAGCGATTGAACATATCCACGCTGTTGAGCCCCGAGCGCAGCTGCATGTCAAAGGTGATGCGCACCTCCTCCGCCGGGTGCAGATACGCCTCGCGCAGATAGTCCACAATCACCACGGGATGCAGAAGATTGGTGCGCATCTCGCGGTATACATCGCTGACCAGACCCGAAGCCGTGCTCTCCAGCCCCGTAGGATCCGCCGAGATCAGCTGCTCCGCCAGATCGCGCGAGATACCCACCGAGCGCTTGGAAATCAGATCGCGGAATTTGCTCTTGCATTCCAGGCGAATCACCGAATCGCTGAAGTTATAAATCCGGATACGGTACTTGTCGCGGTTTGCGGTACCGTTGATCTTGTCCATCAGCGCCGAGTCGAACGCCGTATCGAAATACAGCGAGCGGATATGGTACTGATTGTTTTCATCGCCGTGCGGATCGGGGTGCAGCACGCGCTTGAGCGTGTTGGACAGGATGTAATACTGCGCGGGCGATATGAAAAACTTCAGTTCGTGTCGAAGCGGTACAGCCATGCCTTAAGCACCCGTTTCATTCTGGCAGGCCACAAGCGTGGCGTCGTGCACGCCTTTGATATCCAGCATATGCCCCACGATGTCCGTGCGGTTGTCCAGACGCACCTCCACGGTCATCTCCGCACCGCCGCGGGTGACAGTCTTGGAGCGTACACGGCGCGCGCGCGTGCCGCGGCGCAGCTCGCTCTCAATATCCGGCTCGGCGGATTCATCATAGTGCACCACCAGCAGGTAGGCATTGGGATGACGGAAATGCACATAGGACAGCGCCACGAGAATGATGCCGATGCCCACTACCACGCACAGGGCAATCACATATTGCCGGGCGCCCAGCAGGATGCCCATCGTGATCGCCCAGAACATATAGCATGTATCCAGCGGCTCCTTCACAGCCGTGCGGAAACGCACGATGGACAGCGCGCCCACCATGCCCATGGACAGCGCCACATTGCTGCCAATCGCCATGACCACAGGCGCAGTGATCAGGGTCAGCATGATGAGCACCATGGAAAACTGCGGGCTGTACAGCACGCCGCGATAGGTGAGCTTGTACACCAGCGAAATCATAAGGCCGGTTGCCAGCGCGAAAAGCAGCGTCATCACCACCGTGGCAGGGGTGAAGGAAGAAAACTGCGAAGTCCAGAAATCGCTTGTCACAATGTCCGATTTGGTCATTGCGCTCAGAAGCACAGGTGTAAAATTCATGAAGGTACCTCCAAACTGATCTGTACACGGTTTTATTATACAATCTGCGCGCGCATTTCGCAAGTCCCTTACGCCATGGCCTCCACCAGCACGCTGTTCATCACGTCCATGCCGCGCTCGGTCAGAAAGACTCTCCCGTCCCGCCGAATGAGCCGCCCGTCGCTGAGCGCGCCCTGCAGCCGCTGCCCGTACACCGTCCACAGCGCCTGCCCGTGCCGGCGGGCAAAGTCCGCTTCGTCAATGCCCTGCGTGAGCCGCAGCCCCAGCATCAGGCTTTCAAACATGGCGTCCTGTGGCGAAATGCTCTCCGTTTCGGGCTCCATGCCCGCCAGATACCCGTCCAGCGACGCGCAATTGGCGCGCCGTTCATTCTCCCACAGCGAATGCGCCGCGCATCCAAACCCCAGATAGTCCTCCCGCCGCCAGCAATTCACATGATGCCGGCATTGCCGCCCCGGCAGGGCGAAATTGCTGATTTCATACTGCACAAAGCCGCGCCTGAGCAGCGCAGTGCGGCACAGCGCATACATCTCGCGGTCCATTTCGTCGCCCGGCACGCGCATTTCTCCCCGCTCCACCGCCGCCGCCAGGGGAGTGCCCTCCTCCACAATCAGCGCGTAGCACGACAGATGCGAAGGGGACAGCGCCAGCGCATGGTCAAGCGTTTCCGCCATGTCTGCCCGGGTCTGCCCGGGCAGCCCCAGCATCAGATCCAGGCTAATATTGGCAATGCCCGCCGCGCGAACCGTTTCCACCGCCTCCGTCACGCCATGCATGTCATGAATGCGTCCCAGCTGCCTGAGCAGGCGGCTCTGCGCTGCCTGCATGCCCAGCGACACACGGTTGACGCCGCAGCGCGCAAGCGCATCGGCAAAGGCGGGCGTGAGCGTGCCGGGATTGCACTCCACCGTCCACTCGGCATCCTCTGTCAGCGCAAAGGAAGCGCGCAGCGTGCGGGCAATCTTTTCAAACAGCTCAGGCGGCAAAAGAGAAGGCGTGCCGCCGCCAAAGAACACCGTGTCCGCCGCCGGATGGCCGCAGGCCGCCGCGCGCGCCGTGATTTCCCCGCACAGCGCATGCACATAGCGCGCCATATCCTGTTCCCGCCCCGCCCAGGAGGCGAAATCGCAATAGGCGCATTTGCTCGCGCAGAACGGAATATGCACATACAGTCCCAGCGGCTTCATACGCGCTCCTCCTTCTTTGTTTTTTCTATCATAGCACACATTGGGCGCATAGTAAACGCGGCATAATTCCATACTTTTCATAAAAAGGCCAGGAAGGGAGCCTGCGTTCATGCCGCTTGAAGCCATTCCTGCCGCCGCACTCACCGGCGGCTTTGATGAGAAAACGAATCTGATGGATCAGGCGATGCACCGCTCGGACTGCGAGGACGCCATGCGGCGGGACATCACCATCATGGGACGCCGCGCAGCGCTGTATTATATCGACGGGCTGTGCAGCGCGGACAAGCTGCATCACTATATCCTCCAGCCCTGCCTGCGCGCGCAGGGAGAGTATATGAGCGCCGATGTGCTGCTCAAAAAGGTGCTGCCTGTCAGCTCGGCTTCACAGACCATGCATCTGCAGACCGCGCTGGAGGGAATATACAACGGCGATGCGGCGCTGATGTGTGAAGAAGTGGAGGGCGCGCTGCTATTGGACACGCGCGGCTTTGCCAAGCGCGGCGTACAGCCGCCCAGCACCGAAATGGTGGTGCAGGGGCCGCAGGAGGCGTTTACCGAATCGCTGCGCGACAACATCGTGCTGCTTCGCCGCATCATGCGCACGCCCGCGCTGATCAGCGAGGATGCGCATGTGGGCTCGCGCATTTCCACGCGTCTGGCGCTTTTGTATCTGGACGGCGTGGCGCCCGCAGAATACCTGACAGAAATCCGCCGCCGCATCGCGGGCTGCAATGTGGATTATGTTTCTTCCATCGGCATGCTCGAGCAGCTGCTGGAGGACAGCCCCTTTGCGCTGGTGCCGCAGGTGCTCTCCACCGAGCGCCCGGACCGCGCCGCCAGCTTCCTGATGGACGGGCAGGTGCTCATCGCCATGGAAAACGCGCCGCAGATGCTGGCGCTGCCCATGAATCTTCTGCATCTGTTTCATGCGCCGGACGACTCGGCGCTGCGCTGGCAATACGGTTCCTTTCTGCGCATTCTGCGGCTGCTGGGCATATTGCTCTCGCTGCTGGTGCCTGCGCTGTTTGTGGCGCTCACGGGCTTTCACACCGAGGGCATCCCTCTGTCGCTGCTCACCAGCGTGCAGGAGGCGCAGTCGCGCGTGCCCATCGCCATCTTTCCCGCCACGCTGTCCATGCTGCTGGTGTTCAGCCTGATCAATGAAGCCTGCACGCGTGTGCCCGCCGTGATGGGCGGCAGTCTGGGCGTGGTCAGCGCGCTGATTCTGGGGCAGGCCGCCTCGGCAGCCGATCTGGTCAGCCCGCTTTTGATCGTCATGGTGGCGCTCAGCGGTCTGGGCAGCTTTGTCATGCCGGATTATCCCATGTCCATGGCGCTGCGCATCGCGCAGCTTCTGCTGGTGCTCGCCGCGGGCATCGCGGGCTATTACGGGCTGATTCTCACGCTGTTCGTCCTGCTTTTGCGCACGCTGTCGCTGACAAGCCTGGGTGCGCCGCTGTGCGCGCCCATCTCCCCTGCCCGCGCGCGGAATCCCGACGCCGTTCTTCGCTATCCCGTGTGGCGGCAGCGCCTGCGCACCTATCTTGCCAACCCCTTTTCCATGCTGCGCAGCCGCGGCCGTATGCGCGGCTGGGAGGAATGACATGCAGAAAATCAATCGCACCACCACGCCTGTGCATGATGCCGCGGCGATGCGCGATATGCGAAATACCGTCCATCTGAAGGAAACCAACACCATGCTGGCGGTGTCCATGTTCGCGCAGATTCTGTCCTTTGGCGCGCTGTATTTACAGCCCGTGGCGGCTAACAGCTCCTGGTGGGCAGGGCTGACGCTGCTGCTGCCCACGCTGCTTTTGTATGCGATGTCGCGCATTGCCGCAAAGCGCCTGCCTGCGCAGGCGCTTGACACGCCGTTTTTTCGGGTTTTGTTCTTTCTGTACGCGCTTTTGTTTGTCTGCGATATGGCCATGTGCCTTCTGTCCATCGTGGAATTGACGGACAATTTTCTTCTGTTCAACGCGTCGCGCCTGCAAATCACGCTGGCCGTGCTGTTTGCGGTGCTGCTTGCCATGCCCGCCAGGCGCCCGCAGGCCGCTCTTCGCGCAGCAAGCTTTCTGCGCTGGTTCTTTCTGGGCGCCTTCGCGCTGAGCATTGCGCTGATTCTTCCGCAGTTTGATACGGGGTATCTCTTTCCTCTTGCGGGCTATGGCGTGCGCCATACGCTGCGCACGCCATAGC
>CAMGDO010000082.1 GCA_946042585.1 uncultured Clostridia bacterium | reverse complement strand
TACACCTAAGCCTTCGTCGGCAGCGTCAGATGTGTATAAGAGACAGGCACCTGGATGTGCGCCTGATCGGCGTCGTATTTGACACCTATATCATTCTGGAATGCGGCGATCGCATGCTGCTTTGCGATCAGCACGCCGTGCACGAGCGTCTGCTGTACGAACGCATGATCAAGGCCTGTGAAGGCGATGCCGCCTCTCAGGTGCTTTTGTCCCCCGTCGTACTCAAGCTCACGCACCGTGAATACGAGATCTTTCTGGACAGCGCAGACGCCCTGCGCACAGCCGGCTTTGATGTGTCGGATTTCGGCGATCTCTCTGTTCAGCTGCGCGCCGTCCCCATGGTGCTTGGTCATGCGCGCACAGACGAATGCCTGCGCGATGCGCTGGACGATCTGGCCGAAAGCGGTCAGATCAGCCAGCAGAAGCGCACCGACCGCATCATTCAGATGGCCTGCAAGCATGCCGTCAAGGGCGGCGAAAAGCTGCCCATGGACGCGCTGATGGATCTGATCCGCCGCATGATACGCGACCATGTTACCCCCACCTGCCCGCACGGCCGACCGCTTGTCATCGAGGTTTCCCGCCGCGATCTGGAAAAGCGCTTCCGCCGCATTCAAGCCTGATATGCAGACAGTCAACAAACCTCGCGTTCTGGGACTGGTGGGCGCCACCGCCAGCGGAAAGACCGGGCTTTCCCTCGCCGTTGCCCAGGCGCTGAATTGCGAAATCGTCTGTCTTGATTCCATGCAGATATATCGCCGCATGGATATCGGCACAGCCAAGCCCACCCCGGACGAGCGCGCCGCAGCGCCCCATCATATGCTGGATATTGTCGATCCCAGCGAACCGTTTTCCGTTGCCGAATATGTCTCCCGCGCACATACCGTCATTGCCGGTATTATCTCCCGCGGCCGCATTCCGCTGCTGGTGGGCGGCACAGGGCTGTATCTGCAGGGGCTGACACTGCCTATGGATTACGGTGGATTGCCGAGCGATCCCGCGGTGCGGGAGCGGCTCACGCAGGAATCCATGCAGCTTGGCACTCACGCCCTGCACCAGCGCCTGATTCAGATTGATCCGCCCACCGCTTCGCGCCTGCACCCTCATGACGTCCGTCGCGTCATCCGCGCGCTGGAAATCTATGAGCTCACCGGCATGCCCATGTCGGCGCACCGTACCCCCACGCAGGCAGATGCACCCTACGATTTTCAGCTATATGCCATGGACTGGCCGCGCGGCGAGCTGCATGCGCGCATCAATCAGCGCGTGGATCAGATGATGCAGGACGGTCTGCTCCATGAGGTGCAGGCGCTGCTATGCAGCGGCGTTTCGCCCAACGCGCAGAGCATGCAGGGGCTGGGCTATAAGGAGCTGCTGCCCGTGCTGATGGAGAATGCGCCGCTTGAGACCGCTGTAGAAAGCATCAAAACCGGCACGCGGAATTATGCGCGCCGCCAACTCATCTGGTTTCGCCGCGATACGCGCATCCGCTGGATTGCCAGCGACGCGCGCGCCGATGCCGCACAAATGATTGTCAGATACTGGGAGGAAAACCGCCATGAATATTGAAGCTCTTATTGCGCAGTGCGAGCGCGACTGCGCGCCGCAGTTCGCCGCCATTGACAGCCGTGCGCTGCGCGGCACCAAAGCCGTGCTGAACGCCTTCAGGGAGCATCATGTGGCTTCGCGCCACTTTGCTCCTACCACCGGCTATGGCTATGACGATGTCGGCCGCGACACGCTGGAAGCCATCTTTGCCGATTTGCTGGGAGCCGAATCTGCCATCGTCCGCCCGCAGATCGCGTCAGGTACGCATGCGCTGTCCATGTGCCTTTTTGGCCTTCTGCGTCCCGGGGATCACCTTTTGGCTGCCACCGGCATGCCCTATGATACGCTGGAGGGCGTAATCGGCAGGAATGGAAAGCCCGAGGGCTCCCTGTCTGAAATGGGCGTCGACTTTGACGCCGTTTCTCTGACCGAAAGCGGCGAAATCGACATTCCCGCCGTCCTTGCCGCCCTGCGCCCCAATACCACGGTGGTTTCCCTGCAGCGCAGCCGCGGCTATGCCTGGCGCGATGCCATCTCCCCTGCTGCCATGAAGCCGCTCTTTGACGCCGTGCGCGCCGTTCGTCCCGACATCTTTCTCATGGTGGACAACTGCTATGGCGCGTTTGTCTGCGATGAAGAACCCACTCATATGGGCGCGGATGCGATCGTCGGCAGCCTCATCAAGAATATCGGCGGCGGTCTTGCGCCTACCGGCGGCTATATCGCCGGTTCTGAGCGCGCCATCCGCCGGATTGAAGCCCACCTGACCGCCCCCGGCATCGGCCGCGAGGTAGGCAGCTATGCCGCGTCCTATCAGCCGTTTTATCAGGGGCTGTTCATGGCGCCGCACACCGTGGCACAGGCGCTCAAAACCGCTGTGCTCGCCGCGCGCGTATTTGAAAAGCTGGGCATGAAGACCTCTCCGGCTTATGATGCTCCCCGGGCGGACATCATCCAGGCCATCGAAATGGGCACTCCCGAACGCCTGTGCGCGCTGTGCCGCGGCATCCAGTATTCCTCGCCCATTGACAGCTTTGTTACGCCCGAGCCCTGGGATATGCCCGGCTATCAGCATCAGGTCATCATGGCGGCAGGCACGTTTGTATCCGGTGCATCCATCGAGCTTTCCGCCGATGCGCCCATGCGTGAACCATACATCGCCTATATGCAGGGCGCACTCACCTATGAGCATGGACGTCTGGCGCTGCAAAACGCGCTGGAATGCCTGCAGGCGGATGGTTGTCTCTAATTGCACACATGATTTCCTCCACCGGCGCATACGATAGCGCCGATGGAGGTGTTTTTTATGTCCAGCAATATCCGCAAAGTGCACTCCCCTGCTCCTGCGCCCATCCCTGCCGACACGCCTGTCCGCCCGCGCTTTGGCGAAAAGCTCATGCGCAATATCTTCATTGGCACACTACTGCTGTGCGGCGTAATCGGCGTGCGCGAAGCCACGCTGAATACCGGCAGCAACGCGCTGAAGGTGATGCAAAACGCGATTGAAAGCGAATGGGATGAAAACGTGGGCAAGCTCACCTATGTCAGCTCCTCGCTGGCACAAAGCATTCAGGTGTTTGGCAATAATGCTCAGCAATTACACACGCTGCAAAGCCCCACCAGCGCACAGACAGTGCAGGCCTGGTCCGTAGCCGAGCCCTATCACATCTATGAAAACGCCGGCGATATTTACGCCGTTGCATCCGGAGAGGTCATGAGCATCGCCCATACGGACGGCGATCAGTACATCGTTCGCATTTTACATGACAATGGTCTGGATTGCATGTACTATGGTTTGGATTCCTGTCTGGTGCACGAAGGAGACGCGGTGGAAGCCAGTTCTCTGCTGGGTGTATCGGCAAGCGGAGAATTTGCGTTTCAGGCGCGGCAAAACGGCAAGGTTGTCGATTGCACGCCCTATATGGGCGAGCGCAGGTGACGTGCCATGCCGTTGTTTCGTTTCCGCGGCGTCCAGCTGCGCGTGCATCCGCTCTTTCCGCTCATGCTGTTTTCCTACATTCTGGCCGGGCAATGGCAGATCATCCTGGCATATCTGATTGCTCTGTTTCTTCACGAAGGCGGTCATCTCTTCATTGCGCTTCGCCTGCATCTGCCCGTTTCGCAGCTGGAGCTGACCCCCTTTGGCGGCGCCATGCAGATTGACCTCGCCGGCGGTCTGCCTCCGCATCAGGGGCTATTGCTCGCGTCCGCAGGCGTATGCGCCAACGCCGTGCTTTCGCTTGCCATGCTCCTTGCCATCCGCCAGCTCGGCAGCGCGCTGCCGCTCTTTGCCAGCCTGTTCCTGCTGGCCAATCTGATGATGCTGCTGGTTAACCTTGTGCCCGTATTGCCGCTGGATGGCGGACGCATCCTTTTGTCGCTTCTATCGATTCGGCTCGACCGCGCCGTCGCTTTCCGCGCGCTGCTGCTGCTGGGGCGCACGCTGTCCCTGCTCATGCTGGGCTATTGCGCCGCTCAGGCCATGACGGGCGCTTTTCGTCCCTCGCTGCTCCTGCTGGGCTGCTATCTTCTGTATGCCTCCGCGCTGGAAGAACGGCACAGCACCTCGCGTTATCTGGCAGCTTTTATTGCCCGGCGTGTGCGCATGGAAAAATCCGGCACCCTGCCGCTGCAGCATCTGTGCGCTTCCTCTGATCTTTCGCTTCACGCGCTGCTTGCATTTCTTCAGCCGGGCGCCTATCATCGCATTGAGGTCATTGATCCGGACGGCGCCACCATCCGCGGCACGCTGCAGGAGGATGAGCTGCTTCAAGCCGTGCTCAACACCCCTTTTGCCAAACTGGGCGATCTCCTCCACCGCAGCCATGAATGAGAATATTTGTTCGCATTTTCCAGTTGATTTTTGTCAGAGGGCAGCGTATAATAGAAACATAGAACAAATGTTCTCATTTCTATTTGGGAGGCTGTCCCATGCGCACCATCCTGCACAGCGACTGCAACAATTTCTACGCATCCGTCGAATGTGCCTTTGATCCATCTCTGCGCGGCAAGCCCGTCGCCGTATGCGGCGATCCCCGCGAACGCCACGGCATTGTGCTGGCCAAGAGCGACGCCGCCAAGAAATGCGGCATCCGCACAGGCGAAACGGTGGGCGATGCGCGCAAAAAGTGCCCGGAGCTGATTATTCTGCCGCCGAACGGCGAAAAATACATTCATTATTCGCACATGCTGCGAAAAATTTACGCCGAATACACCGGTCAAGTGGAGGCATTCGGTCTGGATGAAAGCTGGCTGGATGTCAGCGGCCATGCGCTGGACGGCGTGGAAATCGCCTCGCGCCTGCGCCGGCGCGCCCGGGAAGAATTGGGCATCACCCTGTCCATCGGCGTCAGCTTCAACAAGATCTTCGCCAAGCTCGGCAGCGATATGCACAAGCCCGACGCCACCACGGTGATTTCGCCGGAAAACTACCGGCAAAAGATCTGGCCGCTGCCCGCCAGCGACCTGTTGTTCATCGGCCGCTCCACCATGCAGCGCCTGCAGGACTACGGGCTGCGCACCATCGGGGATATTGCCCTTTCCTCCCCCCAGACGCTTCACACCCTGCTGGGCAAAAACGGCGACACGCTCTATGCCTGCGCTGCCGGGCTGGATCAATCGCCCGTGATGCCGCTGATCGCGCAAATCGACGCAAAATCAGTGGGAAACAGCACCACGCCGCCCTTTGACATCACGGACGAAACGGATGCGCGGCGCGTTCTGTTTCTGCTGTCCGACAGCGTCGCTGCCCGCCTGCGCGAGCAGCAGCTGCGCTGCCGCACCATTGCGCTGTGGATTCGCAGCGTCGATCTGGACTCCTGCGAGCGGCAGCTCCATCTGCC
>CAMGDO010000081.1 GCA_946042585.1 uncultured Clostridia bacterium | reverse complement strand
GTCACCTTGGTCGGGTCGATGATGCCGCGCTCGAACATATCGACATACTCGGCCTTGAGGGCATCATAGCCATAGTCGGGCTTGTTGCGACGGCGGATGTTCTCGATGATGACGCTGCCGTCAATACCGGCGTTGCGGGCAATCTGACGGATGGGCTCTTCCATGGCAGACAGCACAATCTGCACACCGGTGCGGGCATCGCCAGCATAGGAGGAAGCAATCTTGGCTACGCGCTTGGTGGCAGCCAGCAGCGCCACGCCGCCGCCGGGCACAATGCCCTCTTCCACAGCCGCGCGGGTGGCAGCCAGAGCATCCTCAATGCGCAGCTTGCGCTCCTTCATTTCCACTTCGGTCGCAGCGCCCACCTGAATGACGGCTACGCCGCCAGCCAGCTTGGCCAGACGCTCCTGCAGCTTCTCGCGGTCATAATCGCTGGTGGTTTCGGCAATCTGCGCACGAATCTGAGCAACGCGGGCATCGATTTCGCACTTTTCGCCGGCGCCTTCCACGATGGTGGTGTTGTCCTTGTCCACCTTCACCAGGCGGGCCTGACCCAGCATATCCACGGTGGCGTCCTTGAGCTCCAGACCAATCTCTTCGCTGATGACCTGACCGCCGGTCAGCACGGCGATGTCACGCAGCATTTCCTTGCGGCGATCGCCAAAGCCGGGCGCCTTGACAGCCACGCAGGTGAAAGTGCCGCGAATCTTGTTGACAACCAGCGTCGCCAGCGCTTCGCCTTCCACATCCTCGGCGATGATGAGGAGCTTCTTGCCCATCTGCACCACCTGCTCCAGCACAGGCAGAATCTCCTGAATGTTGGAGATCTTCTTGTCGGTGATCAGGATGTAGGGATTCTCCAGCACCGCTTCCATCTTGTCGGTGTCGGTCACCATATAGGCGGACGCATAGCCGCGGTCAAACTGCATGCCCTCGGTGGTGGTCAGCTCGGTCTTCATGGTCTTGCTTTCTTCCACGGTGATCACGCCGTCCTGACCCACGATTTCCATCGCGTCGGAGATCAGCTGGCCGATGGTTTCATCGCCCGCGGAGATAGAAGCAACCTGCGCGATGTCATGCTTGCCGCTCACGGGGCGGGACAGCTCAGTCAGCGCGGACACGGCTTCATCCGTCGCGGCCTCAATGCCGCGGCGCAGCACCATGGGATTGGCACCGGCAGCCAGGTTCTTCATGCCCTCGCGGACGATGGCCTGCGCCAGCAGCGTGGCGGTGGTGGTACCGTCGCCAGCCACATCATTGGTCTTGGTGGCCACTTCCTTGATCAGCTGCGCGCCCATGTTTTCAAAGGGATCTTCCAGCTCGATTTCCTTGGCGATGGTCACGCCGTCGTTGGTGATGAGGGGAGCGCCGTACTTCTTGTCCAGCACAACGTTGCGGCCCTTGGGGCCCATGGTGATCTTCACGGTATCGGCCAGAGTGTTCAGGCCTTTTTCCAGCGCGCGGCGCGCGTCCTCGCCAAACTTAATCTGCTTTGCCATAATGAAAAACTCCTTTATTCTCTATTCTTTGATTAAAACAGGGAATGGTTATTCCACGATTGCCAGAATATCATTCTGACGCACGATGATGACTTCCTGGCCATCCAGCTTCACTTCAGTGCCGGCATACTTGGAGTAAATCACCTTCTGCCCCACTTCCACATTCATGGTCACGTTCTTGCCATCCACATTGCCGCCGGGGCCGACAGCCAGCACCGTCGCCATCTGGGGCTTTTCCTTGGCAGCGCTGGTCAGGATGATACCGCTCTTGGTGGTTTCTTCCGCTTCCACATTCTTGATGACCACACGGTCACCCAAAGGTTTGATTGTCATTATAATATCCTCCTTTTTCATGATAAACAATTCTTATGAAGGTTGTTAGCACTCTGCTCAAATGAGTGCTAACGCCTTACAACTATAGTTTAACGCAAACGAGCGATATATGCAATACCTTTTTGGAAAAAATTTTTGATAATTTCGGACCACAATCCGCCGCAGTCCGGTGTCTGTGCGGTTTTTCGCGTTTTTGGAGATTTTCCTGCCGCAGCAGTGCGGCAGGGTCTGCCGTCCAGCCCGAATGCGCTTTATTTCTGTCGGCTTTTGTGCTATACTGTCAGCAGATTTTTCTGAAGGAGCGCTCCATGCCCTATTCTCAGCTTCTCCCCTGGTATGATACGCACAAGCGTATTCTGCCCTTCCGGGGCACAAGAGATCCATATGCCGTCTGGGTCTCCGAAATCATGCTGCAGCAGACGCGAACGGAAACGGCCGGCGGCTATTTCACCCGCTTTCTGCAGCGGTTTCCCAACGTTTCCGCGCTGGCATCCGCCAACGAGCAGGAGGTGCTCAAGCTGTGGGAGGGGCTGGGCTATTATTCCCGCGCGCGCAATCTGCACAAGGCCGCGCGCCTGATTGTCTCTGAATACGGCGGATGTTTTCCCCGCTCCCATGACGCCATCCGCGCGCTGCCCGGCATCGGCGATTATACCGCCGCAGCCATTGCCAGCATCGCCTATCAGCAGCCCTATCCCGCCATCGACGGCAATCTCACGCGCGTGCTTTCCCGCGTGCATGGCATTCGGGAGGATGTGGACATTCCCTCCGTCAGGCGGCAGATTCGCGCGCTGGCAGAGGCGCATATTGACACCGTGCGCCCCGGCGACTGGAATCAGGCGCTGATGGATCTGGGCGCAACCATCTGTATCCCCGGCACGCCGGACTGCGCCCGCTGCCCGCTGCAGGCGCAATGTGATGCGCAAGCAATCGGCGATGCGGAGCTTTTGCCCGTGCGCGCAGCCGCCCGTCCGCCCGTGCCCGTGGAAGTGGGCGTGGCGCTGGTCACCTGCGGCGATCGGATTCTGGTGCAAAAGCGCGACGCAGCGCTGCTGCGGGGGCTGTGGGTGTTCATCCTGAATGAAGGCGACAGCACATCCGGCGGCATGCGGAAAAAACTCCGCGCGCTTGGCATTCCTGCACACCTGGCGGCGGAAATGGGCGACGCCCGGCATGTTTTCACGCACCGCGTCTGGAATATGCGTATTTATCACTTTATCGCGGATACGCCGCTGGAGAAGCCCGCCTGCGTCTGGGTCAATGCGCAGGAGCTGTCCGCGCTGCCCCTGCCAACGGCGATAAAGACCGCCAAAGCGCATGCGCTGCGGCTGATTTAGCGCTTTTGCCGCATAAAAAAGGGCTGTGCCGCGCGGCACGCCCCATCATATCAGATACGCCCGCCTGCGGGCGTTTTTTTCTGCAGCCAGCTATCTCTTGTCAATCCATACACCAGCGTATCGCCCTTCTTTTCGCCTTCCCGCTTTTCGGGACGAACGCCAAGCCGGGTTTCCTCGTGGTGCATGCCCAGCCGCTCCATCACGCGAAAAGACGCCGTATTGCGCGCATCGCAGCTGGCGACAATGTGCCCCACCTTCAGTTCCTCAAAGCCAAAGCGCAGAAGCTCCTGCGCCATTTCCGTCACATAGCCATGCCCGCGGTATTGCGGCAGCAGAATCCATCCGATTTCCGCCTCGTCCCCGCTCAGCAGCTGAATGCTGCCGTCGCCGATATCCACACCGTCTTCCTTCCGCTGCAGCACATACTCGCGGTCAATAATCGGCTGTTTTTCCCAGCCGCCCGCCGCATAGCGCAGAAAGCGCTCGGTATCCGCCTCCACCGTCATGCCCAGTCTTCCCCAGTAATACAGATAGCGGGTGGTCTCCGGATCGGACGCAATGGCATACACCAGCGCGCGATCCGAGCGGGAAAACGGCCGCAGTATCAGGCGTTTGGTTTGCAGAGTTTGATTCATCGTAAATTGCCCGCGCATATCCGCCGCGCGCCGTCCTTTCGTACGTTATTCCATCCGTTCCCGCGCATGACGCAGCTCAATCAGATGATACTGCGCCGGCGCGCCCAGCCGCAGCGGCAGCCAGGTGGTGCCCACGCCGTTGGAGATCAGAACGACCGTGCCGTTCTCCTCGATCTCTCCCGAGCGGTAATGATTGCCATATCGCAGCCCATGGCGGCTGGCGGTATAGGGAGCAAAGCCAAACAGCGCAATCTGCCCGCCGTGCGTATGTCCGCACAGCGCCAGATGATAGAACGGTTCGTTGCCCACATGGCAGGCGTCCTCCAGCGCATCGGGCGAATGCGGCGCATAAATCACATAATCGGCAGACTGCACCTGCGCCGCCACATCCGCAAAGTCGGGGTCGCCGTGATTGTAGTCGTCCGTCGCACATACAGCCAGGCGCTTATCGCCTATCTGCACAAACAGCGCGTTATTCACCAGTGGCGTCACGCCGTTATCGTACATCAGTGCAGCCAGCTCATCCGCATCGCCCTGTGCGCGGTCGTGATTGCCCAGTACGCCGCACACGGCGATTTTTGCCCGAAAGCCGGGTCTGAGCTGCCAGAACGCCCGGGTATGCTCCGCATCCTCGCCATAATCACCGCCCAGTATCACCAGCTCCGCGTCCAGCGCATTGATCTTCTGCACCAGATCACGCACGCGCTGTTCATCCAGCAGCGCGCCATAATGAATATCCGACGCATACGCGATACGCAGGCCGTTCATTTCCCGCGGCACATCATAGGAAAGAATCTCATGCTCACACAGCCGCAGCTGACGCGCCGCATGCAGCGGCGGCAGCCAGCGGCTGTCGCGGATTCCCGCCAGATACCTGCCCAGCCGGGAGGGCTTGTGGGGCAATTGCGCAGCTTTCTGCTTTCTTTCCATGCGGCGTCAGCTCCTCTCCTTCAGTGCTCCATCTGCATCATAGCATATATTCTGCCAAAGCGCAAACGAAAGAAGCCCACAGGGAAACAGCCGGGCCGCTTGCCCGCTCGCGTTATCTGAACAGCCGCAGCAGCTTATCTGCCAGCGATTGATTCTCTGCGCCCTCCTGCGCTGCCGCCTGTTCCTCTTCTATTTCAATTGCCGGAATGGAAATGACAAACTGCACGCTCCTGACGGCGCCGTTTTTCTCGCTGGCAAACGACATCGTTTCCCGGGACGTATCCTCACCGCTGCCAGCATCGCCCTGACCGCTTCCCGTGCGTCGCCGACGCCCCCGGCGGCTTTTCCAACGCCGTCTGTATACTCAATGAGCCCGTCATAGAAATCATCAGCCGCCTCCTTTCCTGCCTTCCGCGCAGATGAAATACTGTTCCCTATATATTATATCCAAAACGTCTGATCTGCGCAAGCGCAGATGCCCACAGTTTCCGCGCACGCATTGTTCAGTAACAGAACAAAAGATTCAACAGCTGACCGTAATTTTCTTCCATTATTTCACAAATGCGGCAGCACAAACCGCCAGCAAGGCAAAGGCCAGCCTGCACAGGATTCTCCTGCGCGGACTGGCCCTGCCGGATGCGGCTGCAAAGAGCCGCGTTATAC
>CAMGDO010000080.1 GCA_946042585.1 uncultured Clostridia bacterium | reverse complement strand
TTCCTGCTCGCTGATCGCAATCGGCTTTTCCAGCAGCAGATGATAGCCCTTGTTCAGTGCCGCCATGGCCTGATGATAATGGCAGCGGTCGGGCGTGCAGATGAACATCACATCCGCCAGCCGCTCGCGCTGCAGCATGTTTTCGGCGCTGTCAAAGCACTGCGCATCCGAAAGCGCAAATTCTTCCTTCATCATCTCCAGCCGCTCAGGCCTTATATCCGCCGCCGCCGTAATCTCCATCAAATCAGGAAAGCGTTGCTGACAGCGGGCATAGGTATTCAGGCCGCGCGAACCGCAGCCCGCCACGGCAATGGTCACTCTGCTCATATGTTCGCCTCCGTTCATGCACATGATAGCAGAAGAAAGGAACACTTGCAAGGTGTATTTCCCGTGTTTTTTCTCTGTGCAGGCGCAGCGGATTGTGCTATACTGATGTATATATCCATCAGGGAGGACGAATATGCTTCCAAAAGATGTTGCAGCGCTGGCTCAGCGCATCCGGAACAATATCGAACGCGTGGTGGTCGGCAAGAGCGAATTGATCACGCTGATGCTGACCGCTGTCATTGCCCGCGGCCATGTGCTGCTTGAGGACGTGCCCGGCACGGGCAAAACGATCACCGCCCGCAGCCTGGCCCGCAGCCTGGCCTGCGATTTTGCGCGCATCCAGTTTACGCCCGATCTGCTGCCCGCCGACATCACGGGCACCAGCATCTACCGCGCGGACACGGGCAAGTTTGAGTTCCACGCAGGGCCTGTGTTCACCAACATCCTGCTGGCGGACGAAATCAACCGCGCCACGCCGCGCACACAGTCGGCGCTGCTGGAATGCATGGAGGAGCGGCAGGTCACCGAGGGCGGCGTCACCCGCGCGCTGTCCGCGCCCTTTCTGGTGATCGCCACGCAGAATCCCGTGGAGATTCAGGGCACCTTTCCTCTGCCCGAGGCGCAGCTGGACCGCTTTCTCATGCGCCTGACGCCGGGCTATCCCGACACGCAGGGCGCCGTGGATATTCTCAGCCGCTTTCTGCATGATGAGCCGCTGTCCGCGCTGGAGAGCGTATGCACAGGAGAGGAAATCCTCTCCGCGCAGGCTGCCGTTTCGCAGTGCGAGGTGTCCTTGCCCGTGCAGCGCTATATCGTATCGCTGTGCGAACGCACGCGGCAGGACGAGCGCACGCAGCTGGGCGTAAGCCCCCGCGGCATGCTCGCTCTGATGCGCGCAGCCCAGGCCTATGCCATGGTGCAGGGGCGCGGCTTTGTCACCCCGGACGACATCAAGACGCTCGCCGTGCCCGTGCTTTCGCATCGCGTCATTGCACGCGGGCTGTATGGACAGGCGCGCGCAGGCGAAAGCATCGTGCTGGACGCCGTCAAAAATGTGGCTGTGCCCACCGAACAGGCATAAACATGGACGTTCTGCTCATTCTTCTCATTTTTCTCGGCCTGTCCCTGATACAGGGGCTGCTGATCATGCGTTTTGGCATGCGCGGGTTTTCCTATCGCCGTTCTTTTTCGCAAAAGTATGCCACCGCGGGCGACACGGTGGAGCTCACCGAGGTGATTGGCAACAAAAGCCCGCTGTTTCTGCCCTGGGTGCGGCTGGAAATGCGCATGCCCCGGCAATTTGAGTTTCAGACCCGGGAGGAGCTGCTCATCCGTTCGCAGGGCTATCACAAAAGCGTCTTTACGCTCCTGCCCTTTTCGCAGGTGACGCGGCGGCACAGGGTGAAGCTCTGCCAGCGCGGGCATTATGTGCTCAGCCATGCGGTGATGACCTACGGCGATCTATTGTGCACCCGGTCTGATTTTCGGGATGTGGATGCTCCGGCGGAAATCTTTGTTTATCCCGCGCGGACGGCGGACGCACTGCCCTCCCTGCCCTCCTCACGCTTTCAGGGCGATGTCAGCGTGCAGCGGTGGATTCTCAGCGACCCGTTCTGGATCAACGGCATCCGTTCCTACCGCGCGGGCGATCCCCTGCGCGATATTCACTGGGCAGCCACGGCGCGCACAGGCCAGCTGCAGGTGAAAACCCATGATTTCACCGCCGATCCCCGGCTGATGGTGCTCATCAACGCGCAGCGCAGCGAGGATCAGTGGGGCGAACTGCTCGAGCATGAGCAATCCGGCATCGAGCGCGCCATCAGCCTGGCAGCCACGCTGTGCACGCGCGCGCTATCCGGCGGCGTGGAAGCGGGCTTTGCCGCCAATATGCCGCTGGATGACGGCAGCGAGTGCGCTTTCTTTCCGCCGGCACGCGGCGCCGGACGCGATGAGGCGCTGCTGTGCGCCATGGCCTGCCTGCAGATAAAGCGCCTGCGCTCCTTCCCCGCATTTCTGGAGGATATGTGCGTGCTGCGCGGCATGGATATTTTGATTCTGTCCAGCTATGACAGCGAGCAGATTCGCGCGCGCATGCAGCGCCTCAGGCAGCTGGGCAACAGCGTGGCGCTGCTTGTTCTGCCGCAGGAACCGTCCAGGGAGGCCGCCCATGCGTAAACAGACCATTCTGCGCAAGCTGTTTCTGTCGGCAGGCTTTCTGCTGCTATCGTCTCCGCTGTTTGCCGTGCTGGGAGCGGCGGTCAATCCCGAAGCACTTTATGCGTTCTTTCCGGCGCTGCTGATGCTGACGGCAATGCCGCTGCTGGTGCGCGCGCTGCCCGAAAAGCTGCGCGTAGCGGGCCTTGTGCCGGGCGCAGCCGCGATATGCGCCGCTACGTATGCAGGCGTTTATCTGAGCGGCAGCTCGCCGTGGCTGATGCTTTTGTGCATCCCGCTGATTATCGCCTTTCTGGCGATGCAGCTGATCATGGGCATGCGCAGCGGCGAGGAGTTTCTGGCTGCCATATGGTATGTGGGGCTGCTCGTGCTGCTGATTTGCCGAGGTCTGGCTTCCTCTCCCTATATGAGCGCGGCGCTGCCCTTCATTCAGGCGGTCACGCCGGTGTATCTTGTGTATGTCGTATTTGCGCTCAATGCGCAGGCCGTGCAGGAGGGCATGGGCGATGAATACCGCCCCTCGCGCCTGATGCTGCTGCGCAACCGTCTGCTCTCGGCGGGCATCTGCGCCGTGATGCTGCTATTGGCCTATCAAAAGCAGCTGCAGGACGGGCTGCGCACATTCTGCCATCTGCTCAAGCGCTTTCTTCTGTGGCTGTACCACCTGCTTCTGGCCCTGCTAAGCTCTGAAAGCGTCAGCGACACAGCCGCGCGCGGCGGCATGGGGCTTGGCTCCGCCGAAGGCGGCGAGCCTGCCCGCTGGCTGCAGCTGCTGGAAAAGCTACTGCAAATCGGCGCCCGGATACTTGCCGTCGCCCTGGCGCTCATGTTTTTGTGGCATCTTGCGCGGTTGCTGGCGCGCGCGGTCAGGGCGCTCATGCGTTTTCTGCGCAGCTATGCCGGGCGGGTCAGCGAAAGCTATGAGGACACGGTGGAGAGCCTGCTGGACTGGGGCGAGGTGAAACGCGCGGTGGCGCAGCGCGCCAAAAAGCTTAGCCGCCGGGATAAGCGCATCTCCTGGGAAAAGCTGTCCCCGCGCCAGCGCGTCCGGCAGGCGTATCAGCTTCTGCGGCGGCGAAATAAAGCCATTCCCGACAGCCGCACGGCGCGCGAAGCGCTGACGCATGATTTCTCCGCCATCGGCAGGGAGGACGCTGCGCGCATGGCGGAAATCTATGACGCTGCGCGCTACAGCGAGCAGGAAATCAGCGTTGAAGCCGCGCAGTATATGCAAAGCATGGCAGAAAAGAAAGGGTAAACAGGCATGGCAATCAAGGCGATCATTTTTGATATGGACGGCACGCTGCTGGACTCCGAGGTGCTCTGGACGCAGGTGCCCTTTGATTTGTTCGCGCACTTTGGCGCACCGGAGGATCGCAGCAATGCGCCCTGGGCCAGCACTTCCTTCAGCGAAACGCTGCGCGGCTATCTGGCGCAGCCCGACCACAGGCTGCAAATGACCTATGACGAAATGCGCGCCTGGTGCACGGAGCACATGTTCTCACAGGTCTATCCGGCAGGCATTCCCCTGAAGGAGGGCGCGCGGGAAACGCTGGATGTGGCGCGAGCGCATCATGTGCCCATGTGCCTTATATCCGCTACGCGCCTGGATGCGCTGGAAGCGGCGCTGCATCTCACAAATCTATTGGAATATTTTGAGTTTTATGCATCCACCCGCGGCGCAGCGCTGAACAAGAAAAACCCTGAGCTGTTTTATCAGACGGCGGCGCGGCTGGGCTGCACGGTGCAGGAATGTCTGGTGGTGGAGGATTCCCTGCACGCCATGCGCACGGCGCGCGAGGCCGGCTGCACGGTGTGGGCGATGTATGATGATAAGCATGTGCATGAGCAGGAGGAGATTCTGCGCACCGCGCACCGCTTTTTCAAAACCCATGCGCAGCTGCAATCCGCGCTTGACGAGCTGCTCGGATAATGCGCTGCGGCGCACAAAAGGGCGCTGTCCCTTCATGGTTTCCATGAGCCATGAGAGACAGCGCCTGTTTATTTGCTGTTTTCGGGCGTTTCTTATGCCGCGGGATTGGCGATCACTTCCAGCACAACCTCTACGTCAATGTATTCGCCTTCGCCGATTTCATTGATATACTGGGCAGTGAGCACGTTTTCGGCGCGATAGAGCTTGATGGTGATCGTATCGCCCTCGGCGCGCTTACCGTTTTTCACCTGCGCCACCAGTTCATCCGAGGAGGACACAATCACGCCGTCCACTTCCACGATGATATCGCCCGCCTGAATGCCGGCCTTCTCGGCAGGAGAGCCCTCATCCACCTCTTTGACAAATGCGCCGCGCGGCAGAATGCCCTGGGATACGGCGTTGTTGCTGCCTGACAACGTGGTCACGGTCACACCCATGCGGGGCTGCTGGTCATCCTGCCCGACGGTATTGACCTGGCTTTCCTTTTCCTTGTCCGCCAGATACTGCGCCACATCCTCGCCGTTGTACTTTTCCAGCGCCTCGCGAATCAGCGGCTTGGCCACATTGATGGGAATGCACATGCCGATGTTGTCAATGGTGGTGGAGGACAGGAAGCTGCTGGAATACTTGAGCGAGGGGATACCCATCAGCTGACCCAGCGTATTGAACATGCCGCCGCCGGAGTTGCCGGAGTTGATCGCGGCGTCCACCTGAATCATGGAGTTATCCACCGTGGAACGGCGGCCATACTTGTCGGTCGTTTCGCTCTCAACAGAGCGCTCCAGCGAGGACACCACGCCCACCGTCACGGAACGGAAGAAATCCTCGCCCAGCGGGTTGCCAATCACGATGGCCCATTCGCCCACCTGCAGCGCATCGCTGTCGCCCAGCTGAACGGGGAGCAGCTGAATTTCGGGGCACAGCAGCACCGCCAGGTCCTGCTCCTCGCTGTAGGATACCACGCTGGCTTCATATTCCGTTTCGCCGTCGGATACGGTCACGCGGGTGG
>CAMGDO010000079.1 GCA_946042585.1 uncultured Clostridia bacterium | reverse complement strand
GTCTCGTGGGCTCGGAGATGTGTATAAGAGACAGGATGGAGAATTTCTTCGGCGCCTTGAAAACTGAATGTCTGTATCGCGCTCACTTTTCCACCCGTGCAGAGGGGGAGCAACTCGTCAATGAGTATGTTGATTTCTACAATTACGAGCGTATTTCTCTCAAAAATAGTCTTGCCCCGGCTGAAATCCGGAGCAAGACCGTATAAACTATGCTTATTCTGTGACAGGGCTTTTCTTTTCCTGTCCGTTTCTTGGGTAACAGTCCACCTTGTTTATCTGTGTTTACTCCATATCGTCGCGCGCCCAGTACAGCACGGCGTCCACCGCGCGTTTCCAGCCATGCAGACGCTGCCGGCGTTCGCTGTCATCCATGGAAGGCACAAACTTCTTTTCCACATGCCAGCCGCTGGCTGTCTCCTTGAGATCGCTGTATACGCCCACCGCCAGACCGGCCAGGAGCGCCACGCCCAGCGCCGTGGTTTCCAGCACGGCGGGACGCTGAATGGAGGTGTTGGAGATATCCGCCTGGAACTGCATGAGAAAATCATTGGCTGTCGCGCCGCCGTCCACGCGCAGCACGCCCGGCGCGCTGCCCAGATCCCGCGCCATGGCTTGATACAGATCGTTGCTCTGATAGGCGATGCTTTCCAGACCTGCGCGCACAATCTGCGCACGGCCTGTGCCGCGCGTCATGCCAAAGAGCGTTCCGCGGGCATACATGCTCCAGTGCGGCGCGCCCAGTCCCGTAAAGGCCGGCACCAGATACACGCCGTCCGTATCCGCCACAGAGGTGGCCAGCGCCTCGCTCTGGCTGGCCTTTTCTACGAATTTCATTTCATCGCGCAGCCACTGAATGGTGGCGCCGCCCATGAACACGCTGCCCTCCAGCGCATAGGTGGGCTTGCCGTTCAGCCGCCATGCCACGGTGGTCAATAACCCGTTTTCGCTCAGCTTGAACTCCTCGCCCGCGTTCATCAGCATAAAGCAGCCTGTACCGTAGGTATTCTTGGCCATACCTTTTTCAAAGCACGCCTGACCAAACAGCGCGGCATGCTGATCGCCCGCCATCGCCGCCACGGGAATGGGCACGCCCAGAATATCGTCATCCAGCATGCCAATCACATACGAGCTGTCCACCACCTCAGGCAGAAGCGCGCGCGGAATGTCCATCATTTTCAGCAGCTCGTCGTCCCATTGCTGCGTGTGAATATTGAACAGCATGGTGCGCGCGGCATTGGTGGCGTCCGTCACATGCGGATGGCCCTTGACCATGTTCCACGCAAGGAAGCTGTCAATGGTGCCAAAGCACAATTCGCCCTTCTCCGCCCTCTGGCGGGCATCCAGCGCATCCAGCAGCCACTGCAGCTTGGTGCCGGAAAAATACGCATCCGGCACAAGGCCCGTCTTTTCCCGAATGGTTTCGGAATATCCCTGCTGCACCAGCTTTTCCACATAGGAGGCTGTGCGGCGGCATTGCCAGACGATGGCGTTGTGCAGCCACTTGCCTGTCTTGCGATCCCACAGCACGGTGGTTTCGCGCTGGTTGGTGATGCCAATCGCCGCAATTTCGCTGGGATGGATTCCCGTCTGGCGTACCACGGTGCGCAGCGACTCAATCTGCGTGGCGAGGATATCGCCCGGGTCATGCTCCACCCAGCCGGGGTTAGGATAATACTGCTTGAATTCCTGCGCCGCAGCACCCAGCATACGCCCCTCCGCCGTGAAGATGACTGCACGGGACGATGTGGTGCCCTGATCCAGAGCCACAAGATACCTCTTGTTCATATCGCGTTTCACTCCTTTGTTTATTGAAAGGAGAGAGAAGCCGCGCCCCTCTCTCCAAGAATCCCTTTTGCTTATTGAATACGGATGCCGTACATATAGGCATTGTCCTTGGAGCAGGTGCCGATGACCAGCATATCGCGGTAAACCGCAGGCGACGCCTGAATTTCGCCGCCCAGGTTCAGCGTGCTGCGCACTTCGCCCGTCCTGCCGTCCAGCATATACAGCAGACCATCCTGCGTTCCCTGAATAATCCACGCCTTGCCCGCTTCATTATACACGGCAACGGGAGAGGAGATGGCCTCAGAGTCAAACTCACGCTGCCATTCCAAAGCGCCGGTCATCTTGTTGAGCGCCACCATGGTGGATTTGTTCGCTCCGCCCGTCATGTTGACGGTGAAGATCGCCAGATCGCTGATATCATTCTGACCGATCACGGGGCTGGCCTTGCAGCCGGACAGCTGGTTCTTATCATATATACAGGAGATTTCGTATTTCCAGATTTCCTCGCCCGTCAGTGCGTCCAGACGGCGGATGGTCACGGGCGTCTTGCTCTTGAGGCGCGCATACGCGGTGTTGCCGGTATACAGGCCCAGATCGCCGTTTTCATCAAAGTCCAGCGCGATGGCGGCGTCGGTGTTGTCCCCCACATCCACCGCCCACACAGCCTTCATGGTGTCGGAATCGATGCACTGCAGGATGCCGTAGGTATCCGCCGAATAGATGTAGGAGCCATACATGGCCACGCTGGTCTCGATGCCGGTATTGGCGTCTGTCTCCGCACTGGCCTTGGTTTTCAGATAGATAGTATCCTTGCTGATGCTCAGCGTCGGCTTGTCGGACTTGTAATCAAAGGCAGTATTCAGCCCGATCGTATAAATCAGACCGTTCTCGCCGCCGATGATCAGGCTGTCGCTGTTCATATCAAAGATCGCGGAGCCGTCAAACGCGCCGTTTGCGCCATACTGATCCTGCTGGCTGGATTTGCGGCCATTGAGGAACATCAGCTCCGAGCAGTCCAGCAGGCTGTACAGACGGAAGCCGATATCGCCGGTCTTGCCGGGCAGCTTGGAAATAGCCTGACCGATGCCGATGATCGGATAGCCATACGGATGCACCGCCACGCTGGATTTGAGCGGGTACCCCACATTGATGGGATCGCGCGTAGGCTGACCGTCATTGAGATCCAGGAAATAAATCTTGCCGTCCAGCGCGCCGAAAATGACTTCCTTCATCGCGCTGACGCCGCGCTTTTCTGCATAGATGTTCATCAGCTTTTCGCGCGCTTCCAGCGGCTGCTTCACAATCGCCGGCTGACCCGTCCAACCAACGCCATACAGCGTGCCGGAATCCGCCGTGCGCAGGCTGCCCAGCTGATACTTCCATTCGATGGACAGCTTCTCGTCTTCCACTTCCACCGTGCCGAATGCCGCGTTCTGGCGGAAGGAATTGCTGCGGAAGGCCAGCACACCGCCGTCATAGAACGTATACGCATCCGGACCGTTCATGCTGATAGACGTCGTGCGCGAAAGCTCCGATGTGACCTTTTTGCCGTTCCAATACACAGTTTCCTTCAGATTGAGCTGGGAAGGCGAGGTATTGCTGCTCGACTGCGCCTCATACAGCGGCATGGGCGTGTTGGTCGGCACAGGCGTGGGGGTCGGCGTGGGCGTAGGCGTCGGGGTGGGAGTAGGCGTAGGCGTCGCCGTGGGGGTAGGCGTAGGCGTGGGCGTGGGCGTCGGAGTCGGCGTTGCCGTGGGCGTAGGCGTCGGAGTCGGTGTTGCCGTAGGGATCAGCGTCGGCGCCTGCGTAAAGGTCGCCGTGGGCTCCAGCGTCCTGGGAATCACAAAAACGGTGGGCGTCGCCGTGGCAAGCTCCGCCACAATCACGGGCGCGCCGGTCGCCGTAGGCGCGGGCACGGAAGTAGGCGTCGCAGTAGGCGTCGCCGTGGGTGCGGGCGTCGCCGTGGGCGCCGAAACAGTCAGCGTCAGCCTGCTGTCGGTCTGCCGCCAGACATTGTTTTCCTGCACGGCGACATACACATCGCCCGTATAGGCTGTATCAAAGATCAGCGACACAACCCAGGTGGTGCCTGCGGAATCCTTGCACATGGTCGTGCCAAACAGGCTGTTGCCCTGCGCATCCAGCAATCGCACATTCTCCACCGCCTTGGTGGTCGTGATGCTGAACTGCACCTGCGTGCCGGTGCTGAAGGAGGTGTTGGCCGTCTGGAACAGATGAATCTCCGCCGGCTGCTCCTTGACGCCCAGCAGGCTGAGCACGCCGCTCATCCTGTCGCGCAGGGAATAGAGCGCGCCGGTGAAGCCGCTGTCATCCGCCGGACGCTCCGCAAGCACCGGCAGGAAGCACATACCGGCCACAAACAGCGCAATGACCAGCAGAATACTGACCAGAAACAGGGGCCATTTGCGGCTGCGCGGCTCCTCATCATCATACATATCGTCATCCGGATACAGCGGCGCATCCAAGTCCACATTCCTGCTGGCATAGCGAACGCGGCTGCGCGGCTCTTCCCGTCCATTGTCCTCGCCGTATACGGGCGTCTGCGCGCCTTCTTCGCGCGAATATGCGCCGTACTGCCGGGGCGTCTGCGGGTCTCGGGGCTCCGCAGTGCGCCGCACGGGCTGCATCACGCGCGTAGCCTGCGGGGGCATTTCGTTCTGCAATTTCTCCGGCTCGGGCTGCACTTCGTTCTTATGGCGGTCTGAGCGCCGGTGACGCACATAGGGCGTCTGCTGCGCCGGCATGCCCTCCTGCTCCGGGCGGACGTTTGAATCATGAAAATCAGCCATGCTGCATACTCCTTAATTGCATTGATTTGGGTATCAAAATACAGTTTATTATAACAGCATATGAGGAAAATGGCAAGCGTCCCGCCCGCCGCTTCCGCAATTGCTTCTATATTTTACATGCTGCGCCGCAGCAGGCCATGTTATTCGCCTGTTTTTCTCTTGAGAAATCCGCCAAAGAATGGTATGATATTGTGGGTTGTGGTGACAATATGCCCACGCCCGGTATACAGACAGATGAAAGAGAAAGGCGATACTTTCATGAAAGCAAATGAGCTTTGCGTGCTGATACCCTCCCTGGAGCCCGACGAGCGGCTTGCGGCGTATGTGGATTCCCTGCTGGAGGCAGATTTTGGCGGTGTCGTCGTGGTCAACGACGGCTCCAGCGACCAATACAACGCCATCTTTGACGGCATCGCCGCCCGGGAGCGCTGCGTAGTGCTGCGCCATGAGGTCAACCGCGGCAAGGGACAGGGGCTGCGCACGGGCATCGCATACATCCGCGACCATACGGATTTCAAGGGCGTCATCACCGCCGATGCAGACGGTCAGCACATCGTATCCGATACGCTGCTTTTGTGCGACGCTCTCAGCGAAAGCACGCCGGAGCTGCTGCTGGGCTCGCGCGATTTTTCCTCCAAAAACAGGAATATCCCTTCTCGCTCGCGCATCGGCAACCGCCTGACCAGCGCCGTGTTTGCCGCCCTGTACGGGCACTGGCTGCCGGACACGCAGACAGGCCTGCGCGCCGTCAGCCGCGCCTGCTTTGACGACCTGCTCGCCATCACGGGCGATCGCTTCGAGTATGAAATGAACATGCTCATCTACTTCGCCATGCACAAAATCCCCTTCCGGAT
>CAMGDO010000078.1 GCA_946042585.1 uncultured Clostridia bacterium | reverse complement strand
TCCTTTGTTCCTGTATCGTTTTCAAGGTCCCTCGCGCTCTCGTTTTTCCTCTCTCGGAGGGGCTTCCCTCGAGCGCTTAGATATAATACCACAACCCTATACCCTTTGTCAACACCTTTTTTGCAATTTTTTTAAGTTTTTTTGAAACTTATGCAATTTCCGTACAATCATGATCTGTCTATTATAGAATGTTCGCCTTGTTAACTATATGTTGGTGTGTATTTCTTCTATTATATACTATTTGCACTGATAATTCCGAACGAGCGGCAGACGCCCGCATAGATAGAATACGCCAATGCAAGCACAAATATGCCTTCATATCAAAAAAGCGTCGGAAGACTTCTGTCTTCCAACGCATCTGTTTTATCTTTGCTCCACTCACTCAAGCGCTGCCGCCGGGATATTCTCCATAAAGTCTCCGCCCTGCACATCGGAGCCTACCGTGGAATAGATCAGCGTGAAAACGGAGGCGTCATGCTCTTCGCCCGCGTCCTGCACATGGTAGAGCGCTTCCTTTCCCTTCTTTTCCTGCGGCTGGGAGGCATGCTTTCTGTACGCTTCGCATGCAATCTCATAGCCCGTCTTGCCGTCGAAGGCGCTCAGCGGCACATGCCAGTCCATCACCGTCGCAGCCTGATTGTCGCTTGTCTTATGGACATAGAATTTCTTGACCTGCCAGGCGCCGTATTGTTCAGCGCTCTTTGTATCATAAGAAGGATCAGCCGCCAATTCCGCAGCGCGGGTGAGGGAATACGCGCACGCCTTATGCGCAGCATGGCCGTATTCGCCGTCATACGCATGCGTGATGACCACCTCGGGCTGATAGCGGCGCAGAAGTCTCACCAGGTATTCGTCCAGATCATCCTTGCCCCATTTGGAATAGAGGTTTTGCAGATTATAGCTCTTGATATCTTCCCATTCGCCGATATCGGGATAATTGCGCACGCCGCAGTGCCAGATGGCATTGAGCAGCTCAAGCCTTCGACAGGTATTGGCGCAGGTGAGCCACGCAACCGTCACATCCAGATCCTTCTCTCCCGCAAGCGTGGGAAGCGTGCCGCCAAACCACAGCACTTCGTCATCGGGATGCGCAACCAGCAGCAGCACATCCGCCTTTTCCAGCGGCTCCTGCCAGATATGCACGATGCTCTCATCCATATCGCCTTCGGAAAACAGAAAGATCTCGCGGATATAGAGCGCCTCGTATTTTTTGCCCGTGGGGAAATACAGCCGCAGCTCCTTCGCCGACTCAAACTCCACATAGGCCTGGGCATATGCTTCATCCCAGCTGGCCACCGTGCGCCACTGCTTGCCATCCTTCACCTGCACCTCAAAGGGCAGCACGGAATTGCCAAACTCAATATAGATGGCCGCGCACTCTTCCTGATTCATCGTGATGGTCACCGTCGGGTTCTTCTGCGCGCCAGCCTGCATGGCGGTCAGCTCATCGCGGTCGCGCATGCGGCGGATGGTATTGTTGTTATACGGCACATTGAACTTGGCGTCGTCTGTTACCTCGCGGGCAACATCCGCCGCAGCCGTGCCGACAAACAGCGCCATGATCAGCATGCACAAAATCAAGCAGCGTCTGAATCCCATTTGTTTTCCCTCTTTATTCCTGTCGCTGATACGCGCGCAAGCGCCATCATCACGGCAGCTTCTTTATTATGATGGGGTGTCAGGCCTTCACGGCGCTGCGCAAGGCGCGGGTGCACACCATACACATCCCGCAGGCGCACAGCGCATCGGCCAGATAGCACGCCCAGATGGGAATATTCTGAATGAGCTTGCCGTCAATAAAGAACTCCATCATAATGCACACGACGATCAGCACGGCAAAGACCGCCACAGCGCCAATGCGCTTTTTGATGCTCCAGCCGCAGCGGATGAGCGAGGGAACGAGCACCGGCAGCAGCATGAGCGCGGAAAAGAGCATCGCATACCGGATGAAATCAAACATCAGCACTTCATCACGGCGGGCAGACTCCCACACAATCTGCGCGGCGGCCACGATGGCTACGCCCATCCCGGCGGCATAGCCCGTTTTCGCATGATATTCTCCGCGCACGCCCATGCCCAGCGTCTGCGTATAGACAGAAGCAATCAGCGCCGTGAGGCCCTCGCCCATATGCACGGCATAGGTATATTCGCCATACATACCCATGCGCGCCACGGGGAAAAACTGCAGCGCAGCCACCGTCACCTCGGGACCCGTACCATTGGTGGTGGAGCCTTCGGCAAAACGCGCCATCGCCAGCACCATCAAAAGCCCTGGCAGCACGCAGTCGCACAGCGATACAAAGCCCACCTTTTCAATCCGGTGCGTCAGATACGCCGCCAGCGCCAGACCCAGCGTGACGCCAATCACCGAAAAGCCGCCGTAATCAATCCGGAGAATATAGTCCACGCCGTAGTCCATCACATCGACAATGCGGCACAGACAGAACACCAGCCGCCCCAGCACCACGCTCAGCGGAATGCCAAGAACGGCAAAGAGCAGCACCGCTCCCTGCGCAAGGCGCATGCGGCGCGCGCGAACCAGCGCCATGCCCAGCGCCGCAGCCACGCCCAGCGTGAGCATCAGCGCGAAGGGATACACCGGCATACCCAGCAGATGAAACAGCGGCTGCGGGCCCATCAGCATTTCATCATACATATGCAATCACCTTTCTATTTCGGTTCTTCATCCGTTTGACCGCATTTCAGGCACGGTTTTTATCAGACCGTGGTCATCTCATCTTCCATGCGGGCAATGCTTTCCTTGCTGCCGCACAGATACACCACATCGCAGGGCGCAAACTTGTAATCCGGGCGCACCTGATCCTGCACGCGGCCCGTATTCTCTATGGCGACGATATTCAGCCCGTAGCGCCCGCGGATATCCAGCTCCACCACGGTTTTGCCCACAAAATGCTCGGGAATGAGGAGCTTGGAAATATTCAGCCGTTCGCTCAGACGGACAAAATCGAGCACATGGGCGTTTTCCAGCCTGTGCGCCAGACGCACCGCCATGTCGCGCTCGGGATAAACGACCTCCGCGCCCAGCTTTTCCAGAATTTCGCCGTGCTCCGCCGAGGAAGCCTTGGCAATGACGCGCTTGACCCCCAGCTCCTTGAGATGCAGCACGGTCAGCATCGACGTGTCCATTTCCTCACCGATGCACACCACCGCCACATCGCAGTTCTGAATGCCCGTTTCCGACAGCGTGTTTTTATCCAGCACGCGCACCACCAGCGCGTTTTCCGTCACCTCGCGCAGCTCGCGCACGCGCTCCTCCTCGCGATCCATCACCAGGATTTCTGCCCCGGCATGCGCCAGCTCCAGCGCCAGCGCGCGACCGAAGCGCCCCAGTCCCACAATGCCATAGGACATCGAATCATGTTTCCGTTTCATGTGTCATCCTCCTCAGCCAATGCTGATATTGCCAAAGGGATATCGCACGCGCTCGCCCCGGTCAAAGTACCAAAGCGTGGCGATGGTCATGGGGCCCAGACGTCCCACAAACATCAGCAGCATGGACAAAAGCTTGGCCGGCGTATGCAGGGACGCCGTGATACCCGTGGAAAGACCCACCGTGCCAAAGGCGCTGATCATCTCAAACATGGCATCGCGCAGATACAGTGACGGCTCCAGCGCCAGCAAAAGCCAGGTGGCACTTACCACCAGCAAAAGACCCATCGCCGTCACAATCGCCGCCTTTCTGAAGGCGTCGGGCGGCAGGGAATAATGGAAGGCCTTTTCGCTGCGGTTGGTCGCCGCAGATTTCATGCCCGACAAAAGCACGAAAAACGTGCTGGTTTTCAGACCGCCGCCCGTGGAACCGGGCGATGCGCCGATGATCATGAGCATCTCGATCACCAGAAGACCTGCGGAGGACAATTTGCTCAGATCCACCGTGGAAAAGCCCGCCGTGCGCGCCGAAACGCTGTGAAACAGCGCATCCGTCAGCGAAATATCCTCTGTCACCATCATCAAAAGCGCGCCCACCGGAATGAGCGTGGCGGAGGTGGCCAGCACCACCCGCGCATGCATGGACAGCCTTTTCCAGCGGAAATGCTTCATGCGCATCTCGCGCAGCACCAGAAAACCGATGCCGCCCAGCACGATCTCAATGCTTGTGACCGCATACAGCCACAGGCTGTTGTGATAGGAAGCCAGATTGTCCGCATGTCCCAGAATATCAAAGCCCGCGTTATTGAAGGATGCGACCGTGTGGAACAAACTCACGCCCAGCGCCCGAAGCGGCGGATAATCCTGCCGGAAAACGGGGTAGCACAGCATCGTTCCCACCAGCTCACAGCCGATGGTGATGATGAAAATCTCATACACCAGAATGACCAGCCCGCGCCCCGTGCCCGTATTCATGGCCTCGCGCAGCAGTGTGCGTTCACGCAGCGACACGCGCCCGCCCACCATCAGAATGGCGCCTGCGCTGACAGTGGCCAGCCCCAGACCGCCAAACTGCATCATCAGCCCGATGCACAGCTGTCCCAGCGGCGAAAACGTGGTGCCGGGATCAACGGTTACAAGGCCGGTTACACATACCGCGCTGAAACAGGTATACAGCGAATCAATATATGACAGCTGCACGCCGTCCGCAAGGCATGCGGGCAGCATCAGCACAAACGAAAAGGAAAAAATCACCGTGAGAAAGCCAAGCGTCAGCACGCGCGCGGGTGACAGGCGGCGCAGAAAATTCATCTGTGCCTTCCTCCCTTCGCATCAGCGAATAGATGACTGCCGGTCATGGCAAAAGGTCTTGTTTGTCTATTCTTCATCTTAATGAATATATGATCCTTCAGCGCGCAATCCATCAGTCCTGATTGAGCACGCGCACGGGCAGCACCAGATAGCAGTATTGATTGCCGTCCAGCGGCAGCACCGTGCAGGGGGACACGCTGGAATTGAAGCGCATGCACATTTCTTCCGTATCGACGTTGCGCACCACATCCGACAGATAGCGTGCGTTGAACGCGATTCTGAAGTCATCCTGAGAATAGGATACGGGGATTTTCTCCAGCGCGTTGCCGCGCTCGGCATTGGCGGTGATGGTCATTTCATCCGCCGTCAGCGACAGGCGCAGCAGGTTGTTCTTGCCCTCACGAGCCATCAGCGACGCGCGCTCGATGGCGCCGATGAAATCATCGCGGCGCAGCTTCACTTCGCTCTGGCAGGAGGTGGGCAGAATCTGCCGGTAATTGATGTATTCGCCGGTCAGCAGGGTGGTAAAGCATTCGGTTTTGCCAAAGGTCATCATCATCCGGCTTTTGGAGCAGATGATATTGGCAGGCTCGTCATTTTCACCCAGCATGCGGCAGAATTCGCCCATGATGCGGCCGGGCACCACGGCGGTGAGCAGCTCCCTGCCCTCGGGCAGATCGTTTTGCCCCTTGACGCGCTGCAGCGCCAGACGGAAGCCGTCCAGCCCCTGTCTCTTATACACAACTCCGAGCCCACGAGAC
>CAMGDO010000077.1 GCA_946042585.1 uncultured Clostridia bacterium | reverse complement strand
GGTTGTAGCGAATCTGCGCATCCAGATCGCCCAGGGGCGCGTCAGGATCGTCCATGGGGTGAATCACGGCCCAGGAAGCGCCCAGAATGTGCGTAATTTCGATGGCGCGCAGCGACAATTCGCGGTATTTTTCCGCTCCCTCGGGCGTGGAAAACAGCTCCATATCGGGCTTCATGCTCAGGGAGCGATAGGGCATGTGCGACTGCACAAAGCGCACATTGCACCGTTCCGCTTCGTTGCGCACTTCTTCTGCGGCTTTGCGCCAGCCTTCTCCGCGGAAGAGGCCGGGGCCGCGGTGCAGTCCGCACAGATTGATATCCATCACCTCAAAGCCGGCAGCCGCACAGCGGCGCACCGCCTCGCAGGGGCCGATGGCCTCGCCCGTTTCGGGACGTACGCCCAGCGCAGAGGTCATATTTCCGATACGCATGGCTTTTCCTCCCGTAATAATTATTTGTACAGGGCGACCAGCTGCTCGCCCACCTTGAAGCACAGGCGCGCCGCTTCGTCCTTGAGGCAGTCGGGCATCATCGAGCAGGTATTGATCTCAAAGATCAGATCAGCCTGGCAGCCGCCCGCGTACAGCGCGTGCATCACATCCTCCCAGGGAATGGAGCCGGTGAAGGGCAGCACATGCAGGTCGTCCTTGCCGCGGTTGTCGTCGATGTGCAGCGCCTTGATGCGCTCGCCCAGCTTCAGAATGGAGGGAACCTGATCGTTCATCATGCGGTTGGCATGCCCCACATCCCAGCAGATGCCCACATAGGGCGAATGGCAGGCGTCCATCAGCGCGATGAGCTCGTCGGCTGTCACGCCGAAGCGGCGGCGCTGCCCCGCGTCGCACATGTTTTCAAAGGCAAGGCCGATGCCCAGCTTTTCGGACAGGGCAAGCTCCTGATCAAAGACCTGCTGATTGTAGCGAATCTGCGCGTCCAGATCGCCTGTTTCGATGGAGGGATCGGTGACGGGATGCATCACCGCCCATTTGCAGCCCAGCATGGCGCTGATTTCGATGGCGCGCAGCAGCATATCGCGGAAAAACCGTGCGCCCTCGTCGTTTCCCAGCAGCTCTGCATCGCGCATTCCCCGATACGGCGGATGGCTCTGCACAAACTCGATGCCCAGCCGTTCGGCCTCGTTGCGGATTTCTTCCACCTGCTGCTTCCAGTCGTCCTCGTGCAGTGTCGTCTGACGGCGGGAAAGCGCACACAGGTTCATATCCAGCACCCGGAATCCCGCAGCATGGCAGCGGCGCATCGATTCGATGTAGCCGATGTATTCGTCGGATTCACGGCGGGTGCGGAAAAGGGACGTCATCGTACCTGCTCGCATATAGAACCTCCGTTTTCACGAATGATCGATATTTAGTCAATCATATTTTATCATAGCATTTATAACGTGTCAATTATGAAAACGCTGTTTTTCGGCGCAGCGGCATTGTCAGATGCGCGTGTTTCATGATATACTACCCGTAGATACGAAGGAGTGACGTTTCCATGGCAACGATCAAGGATATTGCCCGTGCGGCGGGCGTGTCGCAGGGCACGGTATCCAATGTGCTCAACGGCAAGGGCAATGTATCCAGCGTGAAAATCCGCCAGGTGCAGCAGGCGGCGGAGCAGCTGGGCTATGCCCTCAACCAGCGCGCGCAGGCGCTGCGCCGCGGCTCCTCCCGCCAGCTGGCGGTGGTGCTGCCGCATTTGTACAGCCGCACCTATGTGGATTTTTTTTCCAGCTTTCGCAATTATGCGCACGATCAGGGCTATCAGGTGCTGCTGTATCTGACGGACGATATGCCCGAAAAGGAGCGGCAGGCGGTGGAGGAGATGCAGTCGGCCGGCGTGGCCGGCGCGGCGGTGTTCACCTGCCTGCAGGACGGTGGCGAGGCATACCGGATGGCGGATATCCGCTTTGTCCGGTTTGTGGAGCGTTCGCCCGGTGCGAACACGCCGGTGCTCACCTTTGATTATTTCCGGATGGGCTGCGAGATGGCGGCGGCAGCGATGCGGGAACACTGCCAGCATCCGGTGGCGATGACGGAGAATACCTCGTTTTCCTCGCAGAGCGCCTTTTTGCAGGGGCTGCGCAGCGTGCTGGGCATAAAGCCGCTGAAGGTGGTGCAGACGCACAATTCGCGCTGCGCGGCGGATCTGTTTGATCTGCTCAAGGAGACGCCCGCGCCGGATGCGCTGTTTGTGAGCAATTACGGCGTGGCCTGCACGCTGGAAAGCCTCAGGCACCATGTGACGGGCGGCGCAGGCGTAAAAATCTATGCGCTCTCTCCGGTGTTTACGCTGCCGGACGGCACGTTTTCGCAGTATGAGCTGAATTACCGCCTGATGGGGCGGCGCGCCTGCGAGCAGCTGCTCGGCGCTTTGACGGGCGGCGATATTCCGGAAGGCGAACAGCTGCTTGTCACGGACGGGCAGCGCGACTGGACGCCGCAAAAGACGGCAAAGCCGGCGGCAAAGCTGACTGTGGTGACGCCCGAGAGCCCCAGCACCAGCGCGCTGCGCAGCCTGGCCTGCATATATACGCAAAAGACGGGCGTGGAGGTGCAGGTGATAGCCTGCTCCTATGAGGGGCTGGATGAGCTGCTGTCCAATGTGGAAAACACCGAGCTGTTTGACGTGATCCGTCTGGACAGCAAGCGCCTGGCCTATTATGCCGAGCGCGTATACGAACCGCTGGTCAATATTGACCCGAACATCGAAGAAGTGTTTGATTCCTTCTTCCCGGGGCTGTCGCGCACCTACACGCATGCCAGCGGCGTATTCTATGTGCTGCCGCATACGCCCAGTGTGCAGCTGATGTTTTACCGGCGCGACCTGTTTGAAAACTCCGCCTTCCGGCGGCAGTATCAGGAGCTGTACGGGCACACGCTGGAGGTGCCCGTGACCTATGAGGAATACAATCGTGTGGCGCGGTTCTTCACGCGCACGTTCAATCCCGATTCGCCCGTGCCATATGGCGCCAGTCTGATTCTGGGCGACATGTTCGGCGCGGCCAAGGAGTATCTGTCGCGCTATTTCAGCCATAGCCGCAGCCTGTATGACGACAAGGGGCGCATTCTGCTGAATACGCCCACGGGCATTCAGGCCATGCGCGAGCTGGTGGAGCTGCGCACCTGCGTGGATGTGTCCTATTGCTCCTCCTGGCGTGACGCGCTGAAGAACTTTATCGACGAGCGCACGGCGATGTCGGTGCTCTATACCAATTTCAGCAGCAATATCGTATCCTCGCGCTCGCGCATCAGCGACAGAATCGGCTATGCGATGGTGCCGGGCGGCAATCCCATGCTGGGCGGCGGCGTGGTGGGCGTGTGCCGCACCTCCCGGCAAAAGCCTGAGGCGCTCAGATTCCTGCGCTGGCTGTGCTCGCCCGAGGTGACCACCGCCAACACGCTGATGGGCTCGGTGTCGCCCTGCAAAAAGACCTATGAAAACTATGAGGTGCTGGATCGCTATCCATGGCTGTCGATGGCGGAGGGCTGCTTTGCGGTATCCAGCGCCAGCCATGTGCCGCCTAATTACGACGGCCCCTTTGGCGAGCCCAAGTTCCTGTCCATTCTGGGCACGGCAGTGAATATGGCGTTTTCGGGGGCGGTATCGCCCGAGGATGCGCTGAAGCTGGCCCAGAGCAGCTATGAAAAGGCATTTGGCAAGCCATAAACGCGCAGCATGAAAAAAGCCCGGTGAAAGGCGTGAGCCTTCATCGGGCTTTGCTTATTGGATGACGCCGGGGGACTGCGTCAGGTGGATTTCGTTGATCCGGGCAATTTCCGCCTTGCGCAGCGGGGGAATGCAGTTGGGACACATCGTGAGGGACGCATAGGCGCTGTTCTCCAGCTGACCATAGGTGAATGTGCCCGCAAGGGGCAGATAGGCGTCGCGGATGCCGGGGCACATGTCGGTGCTGTGGTAATAGGAGCCGCCGTCGGGATTGTAATACAGGGGCGTGCTGTCGTCGGGCAGGGGAATCTGCCGCCCGGCATAGTCCTCCCACACCACCAGCTTGGTGCCGGTCTTGATGTTGTTCCAGATCCAGTACATATTGATGCCGTCGGCGTTCTGGCGGCGCTGAATGCGGATGCAGCCGTGGCTGGCGCGCTGGCCGAGCTTGGGCTCGCAGCTTTTGTAGGAGCGCGTGCCGTCGGCATTGAGCACATGCGGCACCTCATGCAGCAGATCGCCGCTGTTGAAGCGCAGACCCATGCGGCAGATCAGATTGTCGCTTTTGAAATCCCCCACGCGGGAAACAATGAGAAATTCGCCCGAACGCGTTTCGTTGTAGGGCTGGCGCTCATTGGCCAGACCTGTGGACGCGAGCAGCTCGGTCAGCAGCTTTCCGTCGGCAAAGATATACAGCCGCTGGGTGAGCTTGTCCACGATCATGGCGTAATCTGTGCGCGGCGTGACGGTTTTGAGCTTGTCCTTTTGCACATAGCCCGTCACAAAGGCGTTCCAGTTTTTCACGCGGGAATCGTGGAAGGAGGAAGAATACGTCTCCACCAGCACCCAGCCGTCGCTGCGTTCCTCAAGCACATGCACGGCCTGCGACTGCCCCGTGATCACGCCCACGCCCTCGCTGCTGTTATCGGGCTCTGCGCGCAGCACCAGCTGCTCCTTCTGCTTCAGATCCACTACGGTAACGGGGGCGATGAGCATGGCCCATACCGCCGCCTCGTCGGTGATGTCCATGGGGGTGCACCAGTAGCAGTTTTCGTGCTGCGGGCGATAGGCGCTCAGGTGCGCGGGGGTGATGGGCTCGTCAGACGCAGCGGCTGCGGCGGGCGCGGCTTCTTCTGTGTTATTTTCATCTATGAAATTTTCATCAGATGCTTTGATCCCCTCCTGCGCGTCATCCTCGGAGAGGCTGCCGATGGTGAGCGCGGCGGAAACGGATACGCCTTCGCAGGTGAGCACCAGCAGATAGCTTCCCTCCTGCAGGCTGTCAAAGAAGGTTTCATCCAGCTTCAGCTCGTGCAGACCGCCCAGCAGCAGCCGCGGCGTGAGCACCTGCAGCACCTCCAGCCCGTTTTCGGTGGTCACGCTCAGCTGCGCCGTGGTGGTGGCGGGCAGAAAATAGCGCACCAGCGCGCTTTCACCGGGCAGCACCTGACACGGCTCCACATAGGCGTCCTGCCGCGCCAATGCGGCGGGGCAGAGCAGCGCAAGAATACAAACAAGGGCAAGGAGCCTGCGAATCATGTTGACCTCCTGCAGGGAATGAAATGGTTTATTCACTATAACACAGTCTTGAAAATGCGTCAAATGCGGCGTTTGCTCGAGCTGCCCATGCTCAGAAGCCGCGGCTTCTGCCGCCGCCGTGACTGCGGCCGCTGGAGCCTAGGAAGGTGCTGCTGCCTCCGCCGCCATGACCGCCGCCGCGCGGGGCGTTGTCGGTCTGGATTTTGTGGCGCACGCTGGTGGTATACAGATACAGATCGCGCCGGCGGGTCAACTGCATGCCGCTCAGATAGCTGCTGTCTCTTATACACA